>JBAZHU010000136.1:0-4745 GCA_041652215.1 Methanoregula sp.
CACCAGGATACCGGGGAGGACCATGTTCCTGAGCGCACCCTGGGTTGTGATATCGATGACTGCTGCATAGTCGGGCTTCTGGGTGCCTGCCATGATGGCCGGGTTCTTGAACTGGATACGGACTGCTTCGATGACCGACTGTGCGGTCTTGGAGACGGCGCGGATGGCGAGGCTCGCAAAGAGGAAGACCAGCATCGCGCCGAGGAGTGCCCCGACAAAGACCGGGACGCTTGCAAGGTTGACGACATCGAATGCCTTGCCGGTGAGCTTGGCAATGTCGGCCATATACGCGTTGAAGAGCAGGAACACGGCGAGGGATGCACTGCCGATCGCATATCCCTTGGTGAGTGCCTTGGTGGTGTTACCGGCTGCATCGAGCCTGTCCATGCGCTTCCGGACTTCCTCGGGTGCCTGGCTCATCTCGACGATACCGCCGGCATTGTCGGCGATAGGCCCGAAGGTGTCCATGGCAAGGACGTATGCACAGACCATCAGCATACCGACCGTTGCAACGGCAGTGCCGTACAGGCCGCCGTTCTGGATACCGGTCATGGAACCGAACCAGTAGGAGAGCAGGAGGGAGAGGCCGATGAGGATGGCGGGGACTGCGGTGGTTTCGAGACCGACCGAGAACCCGGTGATGATGTTTGTCGCGGCCCCGGTCTCGGAGGCGTCAGCGATCTCTTTTACCGGCCGGTAGTGGTGGTCGGTGTAGTAGAGGGTGACCCGGAGGAAACATACGGAGAGTGCGATACCGACGAGACCTGCATAGAAGAAGTACATCCAGCCGGTTGCTGCTCCGAGAAGCCACTGTACCCCGAAGTAGAGGAAGATCGCGGAGATGATCGCCGTGATGTAATAACCCCTGTTCATGGCGTCCATCGGGTCGGCCCCGTCCTTGCCCTTAACAGAGAGGATACCGATCATGCTTGCGAGGAGACCCAGCGCACACATGACGATGGGGAAGAGGATGCCGTTGACCCCGAAGATCGGGAAGAGGGCGACACCGAGGATCATCGCACCGATGTTCTCGGCAGCGGTGGACTCGAAGAGGTCGGCACCACGGCCGGCACAGTCCCCGACATTGTCGCCAACGAGGTCGGCGATGGTGGCCGGGTTCCGGACATCGTCTTCGGGAATACCGGCTTCTACCTTGCCGACAAGGTCTGCACCGACGTCAGCGGCCTTGGTGTAGATACCGCCGCCGAGCTGGGCGAAGAGTGCGACAAACGAGGCACCGAACCCAAAGCCGATGATGACAAAGGGCGTGGTCTGCGGGTCTGCCCCGAGTGCGATGTACGTCAGGGAAACCCCGAGGAGCGACATCGAGGTGATGATCAGGCCCGAGATTGCCCCGCCACGGAACGAGAAGTCGAGTGCCTTCCCGTCGCTTGTCTGGGCTGCGGCTGCCGTGCGGATGTTCGTCCTGACGGCAATGGACATTGCGACGACTCCGGCAACTGCACTGCATGCGGCACCGATGATATAGGAGAATGCCGTGTACATGGCAAGCGATTGCTGTCCGGTGAAGTAATAGACAGCAAAGATCACCACGGCGAGCACGATGGCAATAATGGCGATAGTCGAGTACTGACGCTTGATGAATGCTTCCGCACCCACCTTGATCGCATCGGAGACCTCGCGCATCTTGGGCGTCCCCTCGTCCTGTGAGAGGAGATTACGCGCCAGGAGTGCGGCAAGGATCAGTGCGATGACACTTATCACAATGACAACGAGTAATGCTAGTTCGATCATTCCCTGACCTCCCTGCTGTACTACGGTTCATGGGTACAGGGCCGGATCTGCGTCATGACGTGAAACGTAATTTGCAGAACAGCCGGTAGTACCCGAGATCCATACCACATCAGGTTTGACAACTAAATACGGGCAGAACCCCGCCCGTTTTGATGCACCCACGAGGACAGTGCCATGACACCGGGAAACCCCGCCACGCCGGCACCCTGTTCTCAGGACAGTATTAGTGCATTTTTGTTACATTAAACTTTTATCATCACTATCCGGGGTATCCCGGGATATACCCTGCGATACCGGCATTTTTTTACAGGCCGGGGCCGTGAAGAGGTGTTTTTTTGGCATTTTTGTGGCCCGGACCCGTGTTTTTCATGAAAAAACGCCCGGACCTCCGGAAAAATGCGAAAAAAAACCTGCGGCGGGCCGGGTTTTCCGGTTCAATTCAATATGATTAATAATGAAAAATACAAAATAGCTCTCCAAGGTGGATGTCGCGTGCAATTCTTACTGTTTCTCATCCTGTTCCCGCTGATCACGGCGCTCTTCATGCTTGCGGTGCGCCGGGATGTTGAGCGGGGCTGGATCGTAAAATTATCCGCACTGGCAATCGGTGTCGTGACGGTCATTGCCCTGGTGACCCTGTATGATAAAGGCGCTGTCTATTTCGGGTTTGACGCAGCGCCCGTAAACCTCCTGATGTTCATCCTGGAACTCGCCATGGCGGTGCTCCTTATCTGGTACGCAGTAAAATACCGCAAGTACCTTGCCCTTGGCCTTGTCCTCGTCCAGACCGCGCTTATCGTCTTGTTCGAGGCCGGGTTCTCCCCTGCGGCAGAAGTGGCAACCCCGCTCTTCTCCGACTCGTTCTCGCTTATCATGGCGCTCATCATCGGGATCATCGGGAGCCTGATCTGCGTATACTCGCTCGGGTACATGCGGCATTTCTATCAGAACCACGCAGGGATACCTGACCGGACCAATTTGTTTTTTTTAATCATCTTTGTTTTTATCTCCGCGATGTTCGGGCTGGTCTTTTCAAACAGCCTCATCTGGGTCTACTTCTTCTGGGAGGTAACGACGCTCTGTTCGTTCCTGCTTATCGGGTTTACCCGGACCGAAGAGGCGACGAACAATGCGTTTACCGCCCTCTGGATGAACGTGCTTGGCGGGATCGCGTTTATTGCCGCCCTTATCTTCCTGGCAGCTCAGCCAGGTGCGATGCTCGGCCTTGACCAGGTGCTTACCGCAGGAAAATCCATTGTCCTCATCCCGGCGGCGCTCATCGGGTTTGCCGGCCTCACGAAAGCCGCCCAGATGCCGTTTTCCTCATGGCTTGTGGGCGCGATGGTCGCCCCGACCCCGGTTTCGGCCCTGCTCCATTCGAGCACGATGGTAAAAGCCGGGGTCTACATCCTCGTCCGGTTCGCGCCTGTGTATGCGTTCTCCGCGACCGGGTACGCCCTTGCGTTTGTCGGGGCGATCACATTCCTTGTCGCTTCGGGTATCGCGATCTCCCAGACCAATGCGAAACGGGTGCTTGCCTACTCCACGATTGCAAACCTCGGCCTTGTCGTGGCCTGTGCGGGGATCGGGACCTACGAGGCGATCTGGGCGGCAGTCCTGTTGATCATCTTCCACGCGATCGCAAAGTCGCTCCTGTTCCTCTCCGTGGGAACAGTCGAGCACCGGATCCGGAGCCGGGATATCGAGGACATGACCGGTCTTATCACCCGGACCCCCCGGCTTGCTGCCATGATGGTAATCGGGATTGCCGGTATGTTCCTTGCGCCGTTTGGTATGCTGATCTCCAAGTGGGCGGCAATCCAGGCATTCATCGACGCGCCGTTCGGTTTCGTGCTCGTCATCATCCTCGCGTTTGGCAGTGCGCTGACCGTGTTCTTCTGGGCGAAATGGATGGGAAAACTGCTCGTTGTCTCGCCGGATAAGAAAAATGTCGAGGGCGAGGTTGACAAAAACGAATGGATCGCTCTTGTCACGCTTGCCGGCCTTACGACCGTCACCTGCTTTATCTTCCCGATCATCTCGAAGATTCTCATAGAGCCGTTTTTGTCCATGAACTACGGGAGCATTGCACGGCTCTCGCAGGATAACATCCTGATCATGATGATGATGCTCTTTTTGATCGTCGTCCTGCCATTGAGCATCCTCCTGCCGCACCGGAAAAACCGCCACCTGCCCCCGTACATGGGCGGGGCAGTGACGACTCCTGACATGCACTTCACGAACGCCCTCGGCGCACAGACTGAGGTGAGCCTGGGTAACTACTACCTTGGCGGCTGGTTCGGTGAGGCCCGGCTCCGCACCGTTGGGATCTATGTCTGCGTGATGTTTATCGCGGTCATGTTCGGAACTGCGCTCGCCTCGGGGGTGATCCTGTGATATCGCTTGTCTATGCCATTGCTTTTGTCCTGCTCGCCCCGGTCATCGGCGGCCTGCTCTCCGGTATCGACCGGAAGGTCACCGCTCACATGCAGGGCAGGGTCGGGCCTTCGATCTTCCAGCCGTTCTACGATGTGGGGAAGCTCTTCGAGAAGGATACGGCGGACGTCAACGAGACCCAGCGCTTCTACGTGATCAGCTACTTTGTCTTTGCGATCTTCACGGGTGCGCTCTTCTTTGCCGGCGGCGACCTCCTGCTCGTCGTCTTTGCACTCACGCTCGCCGAGGTTTTCCTGGTTCTCGGGGCGTATGCGGCATTCTCCCCGTACAGCCACATCGGGGCGGAACGGGAACTGCTCCAGGTCATGGCCTACGAGCCGATAATGATCCTCTCGGCAGTCGGGATGTATCTTGTGACCCGGTCCTTTGCGGTCAGCGACATCCTCGCCAGCCCGGTGCTCCTCGTTCTCGTGCTGCCGGGGATCTTCCTCGCGTTCCTCTACGCGCTCACCATCAAACTGCGCAAGTCGCCTTTCGATATCTCGACCTCGCACCACGCCCACCAGGAGATCGTCAAGGGTGTGACAACCGAG
>JBAZHU010000137.1:0-4686 GCA_041652215.1 Methanoregula sp.
GGCAGGCCGGTCGTCCGATCCGATCAGTTCGGACGTCTGGGTGTGGGTGAGTGGTTTCTGTACGTAATGGAGCTGGTGGCCCCGGGTATCGGGGCGGAGCTTCATGTTCGCCGAGCCAAAACCGAGGGCCTGCTTGACCATCCCGGCCCCCATCGTAACACGAGGACTTGCATTATGTTCAGGGAACGGGACATGTGCCGCACCGATACCGAGAATAAGCGAGGGATCGATCTCCAGATGCGTGTGCTCGGGTGTTATATCCTCGGGATTCATCGCAATGTAGAGGTCTTCTTCTTCCTCGGCATCGAGAAATTCAATCATCCCGTGCTTTACAAAGTAGGAGAAATCGATCTCCTTTTTCGCAAGCTTCTTGATCTCCTCGTCACTGATGAGGCTCTTGCCGTCTTTTAAGACAATGAGAGGACGACGGGCACGGCCCCGGTCGGTCAGGAGGATAACATCCCCGTTGAACTCCTTGTAGGAGACATTTACCTCAGATGAGATGGCACCCTGGCGGCGCATAGTCCGGATATTCTCCACAAGGGTTTTTGGGTCGTCGACAAGACCGATCAATGCCCCGTCAACAAACACGCGTGACTTCTTCATCGTACCTCACCCCGGATATGCTCGACATCAAGGGTATGGAGGATGCGCATGATCTCCTCTTCATCATCAACACCCTTGCTGATCTCGACCATCTGTGCGAAATTTTTCACCAGACCACAATTCGGCCCTTCTGGCGTCTCGCTCGGGCAGATCCGGCCCCACTGGGTCGGGTGCAGGTCACGGGCCTCAAAGTGGGGCTGTGAGCGCGAGAGCGGCGATATCACACGGCGCAGGTGGGAAAGAACGGCCATATGATCGATACGGTCGAGAAGCTGGGACACGCCGGTCCTTCCGCCGACCCAGTTGCCGGTAGCAAGCGGATGAAGCAGCCTCTCGGTGAGCACATCTGCCCTGACTGCCGTTGCAATCGACAGGTCGCGGTGCCGCATGCTCGCCCGTTCAAGCTGGTACTTGATATCCCGGGTCAGCCGGTTAAGTGAAATACGGAAGAGATCCTCCATGAGGTCACCGGCAAGTTTGAGCCGTTTGTTCGAGTAGTGGTCCTTATCATCGATCCTGCGCTTGTTTAAGACGAGATCAAAACAGGCCTCGGCCATGCGGCCAAGGAAGTGGGCCTTGGCAAGCCGGATTGAGGCAACCGCTTCGGCATAACCCTCGTCACCTTCCTTAAGGGTAACGGGAAGCGCATAGTTGAGGTGCGGAAGCAGGTAGTTATCCAGCACAAACTCGGCACGCTTCTTCTGGTAGTCCTTGGTCTGGTTGGGTGCGAGTTTCTTACCCACATACATGACGCCCCCCTCAACAGAATCGCACTCGCTCTCTTCGAGGTTCTGCATCATGAAAGTAAGGATATCTTCATCCGTCGAGACCGCGTTGACAACTTCCTGGTCGTTTGTCATGCCGAGCGCGCGCATCAGGTCCACAAATTTCAGGTGGCCCGCAACTGAGGGGAACGAGACCTCAAGAAGGTTCTTCTTGTTACGCTCGACAACCACAAGTGCACGGTATCCCCGGAACTGCGAAAACACTTTTGCAACATAGATCCGTTCACTGTACCGCTCGGTGAACTCGGTCATGATCTTGTTGGATGCGAGATCCTCCAGGGTCATAAGCACGCGCTCGGTACCGTTAACAATAAAATAGGCTCCCGGATCGAATGCATCTTCTCCATGGGAGACACGCTCATCGTCGCTCATTCCGTACAGGTTACAGGCTACTGAACCGACCATGATGGGCAACTGCCCGATAGTCGTGACAATCGGTTCCTGCCGATCCTCACCATGCACGAGTGTCAAGCCAAGCTGAATCGGAGCCGCATACGTGAGGTTGCGCAGGCGCGCTTCACAGGGGTATAACTCTCCCTGCGAACCGTCCGCCTCGCGTACGAGAGGCCTTTTTACCTCGATTGTGCCGAGCTCGACCCAGACCGGTTCATTGTTCTTGCCCCGGTTCTCGATGTCGGTCTCGATAATCTTCTGCTCATTGACCACTTTCTGGAGATTCTCTGTCAGGAAATAATTAAAGGAGTCAAGCTGGTGGCGCGCAACATGCTCCCGTGAAAAGTATGCCCTCGATAAAACGCTTCTGTCAATCAGATAGACCAACCCCGGCCTTTATTTTTTGGGTCTCCTGACCACGAGTCGATACGCTTCGGCCCTGCCAGCGGTATGACTCTTGCGGATAGTCCGTATCACATCATCGACTTTGGCGTCGATCGATTTGACAGCAGGGTCGTCATGGTAGATTTTTGGTAATTGTTCCGTAGTAATATGGTAGCGGGAGAGAAGCGCTGAAACCTCCTCTTCGCTCATGAGCTGGTGATCCGGCACCATTACGTGCTTTAACACATTCAGTTTGGTGCTCAATGAAAAACCCCCTTAAAGATGAAACGATTGCCTATCAGATGCATCACCGCAAAAAATCCACGATTGGATCGTGGTAACGGGCCCGGAGGGATTTGAACCCCCGACCACCTGGTTAAAAGCCAGGCGCTCTACCGAACTGAGCTACGAACCCTTGGGAATAAGATGTACAGCATTATAACAATGCCAGAAACCTATATAAATATTGTTACATGCCCTCACGCGCTGGCGATCAGAGGTCAGGCAGTTTTTGTAAACAGATCGTTTATCTCCCGCAACCGCCGTTCAGACAGGTAAATTTTGTCTTCCAGTTTCCGGATTGCATCCAGATCTTCACGAGAAACATCGCGCCCGGGCGTACCCATCCCGCATGACGACCTCAGAACCACCAGCAGGTTCTTGTCTACTTCTATATTCTTCCGGAGCACGCTGTATTCATCGATCACCGCCGGATCCAGCCCCTTGTTCTGTGCGATGAGCATCTCTTCCTTCACATCGTTCCTGCGGGAAAATATCCGCTGGATCGATTCCATCAGCTGCACCGGACTCACCGGCTTTGAGACAAAATCCTCAATATTTATGCTGTGCTCCTGAGCTTCAGCAGGAGTAATCTTCTTTGCGGAGAACATGAGCACCGGAACCTCTTTTGTAGCCGGGTTTTCCTTGATCTTTTCCAGCGTTTCCCACCCGTCCATTGGCTCCATCATGATATCGAGGAGGATAAGATCTGGTTTCACCGTCTGGAGGATCCTGATACATTCATCACCGCCATGAGCCGAAATGGGAGTGTATCCCTTGCGCGCGAGAATTGCGGCAAGTCCGTCAACGATAAAAGGACTGTCGTCAACGATCAGAATAGTCGTATCCATGAGATTTCTCCTTTATCCGGTAGCATACCATTCCGATAATTATAGCCGGACGTACAGCGATATATCCCCAACCCTCAGATATACGCCGCATTACTATTCAAATGTTTATAAACCCGCCCACTCCCGAAGGAGGTGTCCTTATGAAATTTTCCCGACAAGATCACCTTTGATCTGCAGGAGACGAGCCTCCTGGAACTTGAGGTTGGTATCCATACTCTTTAAGGCCCGGGAGATATCGTCACTGACCCGGACTTTCGAATCATTAAAATTATACGTGGTTTCGAGGATCTTCATCAGGCGCTTGTTGACATCGATGCTCTTTGAAAGCTGGGCATACTCATTGACCATTTCAGAATCAAACCCGGACTCCCGGGCCCGATCCATATCCGATCGGATCGTCTGCCGGCGGCTGAGCACATGCTCGATCGCATCGTAGAGCTCGCGGTGGGTAATGGGTTTGAGGACATAGTCTTCGATAAATATCCCGTACTCCTGGGCTTCGGTGGGGGTCAGCTGTTTTGCCGTGAGCATGAGTACGGGGATCTCTTTTGTAGCCGGGGTTCCCTTGATCTTTTCCAGCGTCTCCCACCCGTCCATTGGCTCCATCATGATATCGAGAAGGATGAGATCCGGTGTAACCGTTTTGAGGATTTCCAGACATTCCTCACCTCCATACGCAGCAACCGTGCGATATCCCCCCCGTTCAAGCATCGTAACAAAAACATCGACAATAAAAGGACTGTCATCAACCACGAGAATTGTGTTCACTTACATCACCCGCCCAATCTCTGCAGCAATAACACCGATATGGGAGCTAACCTCATCCTGTTTTTCTCTGCCATTAAGTATGGCAGCAATGAGAAAATGATCTCCCGCTCCCATGACAAGAACAGATGAATTCGCAGCACGTATAGACACCGCCTCAATGGATTTCATGCTGATGAGATTTCCTGCAGACTCCGCTGATGCAAGAATGGTCGCAGCAAGAGCACCGAACCAGGGTTCGTTAAATTCCCGATCAAAATATTTCCCGGCAATGATGCCGTCCCGTGACACAAGGGCGCATGCTGTCACTCCATCGATTGCCCGTATCTTTTCGATAAATGCTGCAATTTTCTCTTTTAACATGGCCACGGCTCCCGTGTTACACTATACGCTGTATTTCATAATATTCGATGACACCATATATACATATCTTTTTTATTTCTGGCATGATCGCCCCCCTCAACGGTAAATAATCACTGTCATGAAGATCTGATCAGGATTGTCCGGGATTTCAACCGGATAAAATATGAGTATACAGATAAAATTAAAATTTCCCCTGTATATCATACACATACGAATATGGTTCCACCTCACTGAACTCCCCGAAAATGAGGTAAACACCA
>JBAZHU010000138.1:0-4666 GCA_041652215.1 Methanoregula sp.
AAAAAGGGGCATTATAAAAGAGGTGTTCTACAAAAGCAAAAATATCCATTGCTGAGGGGTACCTCAAAAGACAAAAAAACGAAGAACCTCTTATCCCAAAGACAGTGCGGATCAAAAAAAGTTCAGAGCCGGACCAGCTCGTAATCGCGGGTGCCCATGCCCAGCTCTTCCGCGTACCGCAGCTGTCGTGGGCCGTCCGTGTTTGGCCGCATCCCGGAGAACTTGTCCTCGCCAGGGTGGAGGTGAGCGGAAAGGAATGACTCAGCGTATCCCTGCTGCTGGTTCACGAGATCGCAGGCCGCTGCATCGATCGCCACCGGGTCGGTCGAGGCAAGAATGCCAATGTCCGGGACAATCGAGGCGTCACTCCACGGAACGCAGTCACAGTCGGGCGTGATCCGGGTCAGGAAACTCATGTAGCCCACTTTTCCCACTTTTCCCTGCACGGCCCCGTACGCGTACTCGATCAGCCGCTCGGTAAAAAGCGGGATCTCGGTCTCCCAGTCAATATCGATCGCGTGCGAGGGACAGACCGTCATGCATTCGAAACAGCCGATGCAGAGGTTCCTGTCAATCGTGGATTTCTTCTCCACAAGTGTGATCGCCGACTTCGGGCAGACATTTACACATTTCCCGCACCCGATGCAGAGGTCACGGATCGAAAACGGCTTTGCCTGATGCTGCGCCCGTTTCCCCTCGGGAGGTGCGCACCCCATCGCGAGGTTTTTTAACGCCCCGCCAAAACCCGCAACCTCGTGACCCTTGAAATGGGTCATCACGATCATACTGTCCGCGGCTACGATGTCTCCCGCGATCGAGACATTTTCGAAATGTTTCTTGTTCACCGTGACATGTGCGACGTTTTTCCCGCACAGCCCGTCCGCAATGATCACCGGCGCCCCGATCACCGCATAGTCGAACCCGTGGTGCACCGCCGTCGTGATATGGTCGACTGCGTTTGACCGGCTCCCGAGATAGAGCGTGTTTGTATCCGTTACAAACGGCAGATCGCCCGCCTCTTTTATCTTCTCGACGACCTGCCGTACGTAAACCGGGCTGATATACGAATCGTTACCCTGTTCCCCGAAGTGCAGTTTTATCGCAGTTCGGTCCCGCTTATGGATACAGGACGAAAAACCGGCCGCCTCAAAGAGCCGCCGCACCTTTGCCTCGGTACTCTCATCGTTCGAGCGTGCCCGGAGGCTGGCAAACCAGACTTTGCTTTTCATTTCCGGATCATCCCCGATCGATTATTGTCGCGCACACGTATCTATAATTCGTGTTCGGTCAGACCATGGTATCGAGGTTGCGCATACGGGACTTGTCCTTGTTGTACCGTTTCAGGTCCTTTGCACGCTCGAAATACTGGCGGGAGAGGTCTTCCCTCCCCATCTCCTGTGCACAGACCCCCATATTGTTCCATGCATCGGCATTTGCAGGGTTTTTCTCCAGCAGCCGGTTGTAGGTGTCCACCGCGGCCGAGAGGATCTTATCGTCATCCCTGAGGATTCCGATTTTTTTGAGCGTCTCGGCACAGGTATAGAGGATCTCCTCATCTGCCGGCGCCAGTTCCACGGCTTTAGTAATGGACGCGAGCGCATCTTCGTTTCGCTCCAGCGCCCGGAGGCAAACACCCCTGTCGTTCCACGCAAAGGCATGTGTGGGATCGATCTCAAGTGCCTTGTCAAAGGCGGCAATCGCATCCTCGTACCTCCCTTCCCGGTAATAGAGCCGGAGACCTTCGAGGTAATGAGCCTTCGACCTGCCAAGGATGCGGCCAAACATGTTCCCCTGACCGTTAGGAACTTCGGTTTTTTCAAAGCCGGGACCTTCCACGGGTTCAGCCGCCTGCCGGTTCAGGAGTTCCGGCCCGAGGGTATGGGTGATATCGCGGATCGCCCCAAGGACCCCGATAAAGATACCCCGGCCATCAAAGAGCGGCGTTGCCTTCATCCACAGGATCCGCGCCTCTCCCCCGGTACCGGGTGCTTTTATCCATGCGGTGATCGTCCTTTCTTCCTGGGCAATGATCGAATAACTTTGGCCCCGGATGACCTGAGCATCCTCAAAGACCATGTCAACAAGCATCGGCACCTTGCTCCCGAAGAAGGGAACCGCATACTCGTGGTCTTTTTTCCCGATAATATCCGCGGCCTTAACCCCGGAGAGATTTACCATCCCGGCGTTCCATGCAATCACCTGCCCGTCCCGGTCGATCGCAAATGCCGGCTCATGGAAGAAGTGGACCGCATCGATCAGGATTTTCTGTGCGGTTCCAAGGCCCTTCCCGACCACTTTTCCTTCGATCGCCCGCCGGATCATGTGCACCATCTCGCGGAGCTGCGGCTGGACATCCTCGCCTTTTTTTAAGAAAAAGTTCGCACCGTTGTTGAGCGCCTCGATTGCGGCATATTCCCGTCCAACCCCGGTAAAGATAATAACCGGCGTCGTGTCGCCTTTCGACCGGAGGATCTTTAAAAATTCAATCCCGTTGATCTCAGGCATATCGTAATCGACAATGATTGCATCGAATGTCTGGTTGTTTAAAAGAGCAAGGGATTCTTTGGCGGATTTGGTGGTACTGACCGTCATGTCCCCGAACCGTTCCAGGAACAGCCTTGTTACGCTGAGCACCTCTTCCTCATCGTCAATAATAAGAACAGAGAGCATGTCGGACCGTTATCTCGTTCATTTGACGGCAAAAGATAAAAAGAATATGTCCTTATTTCCGCTTTGCAAGTTCGTGATCGAGATAGAAAAGGTGACCGGGCACGTCCCCAACGGTGGTTATCTTCTCGCAGATTGTTACTGCATTTGCCTCTTCTTCGACCTGTTCTTTTACAAACCACTGGAGCATCTCGAACGTCGCGTGGTCTTTTTCCTTTATGGCAAGGTCGACAAGTGCATGTATCATGCCGGTCACCTTCTGCTCGTGTGCAGAGACCTCTTCAAAGACCTTGCCGGCCGACGACCACTTTGCCTTTGGGGGTTCGATGGTATCGAGGACGACCTTTCCCTGCCGCGCAATGATGTACTCGTAGATCTTCATCGCATGGGCCCGTTCCTCGTTTGACTGGATCATCATCCACCCGGCAAACCCTTTGAGGTTGAGCGTCTCAAAATATGCGGACATTCCAAGATAAAGATACGAGGAATAGAGTTCGCGGTTGACCTGCCGGTTCAATGCTTCTTCCATGGTTTTTGGTAACATCGGGAAACCTCCCTCTATGCGAGGAGATTGGTTTGTTTTTTAATAATGGTATCGCAGGTGACAGTTGGCCGTCGGGGGTTCAGGTATAAAAAACCGGCCCTTGTACCGGAGGGGTTATTTCCGGATGCGTTTACTCTCATCTTTGATATCAAGGATGATCTCCAGTTCGAGCGATTTTGCATAGGCAACTTCCGCATCCTCGCTTTTTCCCGTTTCTTCAAGACAGATTCCCCTGATGTACCATGCGGAGGCATCGTTGGCATTGAGGGTGACCGCCCGGGTGGAAGCGGCAAGTGCCGGGGCATATTGTTCAAGATGGAACAGCGCCAGCGCCTTTTTCGCCCATGCATCTGCATAGTTCGGGTTAATGGCAAGTGCCCGCCCGCAATCGACAATCGCTTCCGCGTATTTTTCCATCTCGATTTTTGCCGATGCACGCAGGCACCAGCCAGCGGCATTCTTCGGGTCAAGCCGTGTCGCCTGGTCCAGGATGGCGAGCGCCTCACGGTATTTGGTCTGGCGGATATAGGATTCCGCTCTTTTTAAGAGACGGGATGCTTCACTTTCCGGCACGATACCCTACCCTCCTGATTTCTTGTTCCGGAGAATCCTCGTTGATATTTTTCATTTTTATCCCTACTGGTCCTCAATCAGGTCGCCAAAGATTTTTTTCAGGGCAGCCTGTTCATAGGTATCCATCTGTTCCTGTGCGGCAAGCAGGTGTTTGGGCTTCTCCCAGATAAACCAGTCCTTCATCGACATGTAGGCGAGAAGCGCGTTGGTCATGTTGACACCGGTCTCGTAAAGACCGGCATAGTAGTCAAGGGACGTATCCCCGTTCCAGTCGACCTTCAGGTGCTTTTCCATGATTGTAAGCATGTTGTCGCCAAAGACCTTGGACTGGTACCAGGCCGTGTGCGTCCATCGGGTCGTGAGCATCTCTTTTACTTCAAGATGGTCGAATTTTTTCATCTGGGGGATATTGACGACCGGCATGAGTTTGTCCGCAGGGAGGGTTTTTGCAAGGAAGAGGTCCCGGGCGTAGAACATGGATTTATCGAGCACGAAGTATCGCCGGGGGATGATCTCCATCATATCTGAAAGTTCGTCCATGTCCTGTTTGCCGTCCTTTAAGAGGATGTAGAGCTGGGTCTTCCTGAGCTGTTCCATGCGGTAATAGATCCGGGCATTGACGATCGGGTTCCAGGGGAGTTCGCTTATGTCCTCATGGAACTGCCGGTACAGGATAAACAGCATCTCCAGGAGCTTTTTTACCGGGAGTTTCTTGTCCTTTTTTGCCTCGTCCTTAAGTGCGTCGAGGTAGATCTGGTGCATCCCTGTATAGACCGAATCCGGGGTAAACGAGCAGACCCGGTATCCGGATTTTTTTACTGCCGCCCCTTTGATGAACAGGTGTGTGCACTGCTTTGCGATGACAAAATCCTTTAACAGGCC
>JBAZHU010000139.1:0-320 GCA_041652215.1 Methanoregula sp.
GGGTACTGCACAGCAGCAGTTGCTCACGCGCATGATGGATGGCTCGTACGTACCGATCTTTCGTGCGATATCGATAATCTCCGACTTGTCAAACCCGATGAGCGGGCGGTGAACCGGCAGCAGCCCCGGGGTGTGGAGGACGGCGAGGTTCTCAAGGGTCTGGGACGCCACCTGCCCGAGCGATTCCCCGGTAACAATTCCGCATGCCCCAATGGAACGGGCATATTTGTCCGCAATCCGGTACATCCGGCGCTTGCATAACAGGCACACGTACCGCTCTTCCCCGGATGCCCGGAGTTCCTCGCGCACCCGGGCGATAT
>JBAZHU010000139.1:330-4650 GCA_041652215.1 Methanoregula sp.
GATGACTGCATTTGTCCGCTGTAACGCGCTCTCGCCGAGGAACGGGGGCATGTCGATAAAGACCGGGACGATCCGGCAGCCCTGCTTCATCATCATCCACGCTGCGACCGGGGAATCGATCCCGCCGGAGATGAGGGCCACGAGCGAATTATCCGGGTCCTCCGGCTCTCCTGCTTTCCCGGTATCGGGGTGCGCTCGTAGTAGGTCAGTCATGTGACCTCAGTCCCGGCCCACCTGCCCCTTTCGCACAAGCAGTTCTCATTAAAAAGTTCCCTGCAACCGATTCCATGAACGTCAAAAAGCCAGAACCCGGAATCGAACCGGGATACGCTGATCTGCAGTCAGCCGCGTAGCCTTTCCGCCATCCTGGCGCCACGTATTCACAATTGTGACCTGGTAGAACAGCGTGGGTGCAGGTTCTATTTATGTGGTGATATCGAGGCAGGAACTGCCGAATCGGTATTATTATTAGGACTTCCCCTGTCACATATGTAGTTAACAATTGTGAATCCACGGACATTCCACTTCCGCGGTTCCCTCTTTCCCCGGCATCCCTCTTCCAGGTAATCACCCATGATCTCCGTGCTGTACGTTGACGACGATTCATCCCTGCTGGAGATCGGGAAGATCTTTCTGGAGAAGATGGGTAATTTCACGGTCGAACCCTGCACGTCTGCCCCGGAGGCACTGCAAAGGCTTGAGCAGACCGCATACAGCGCCGTCCTTTCCGATTACGACATGCCGGTGATGAACGGCATCCGGTTTTTAAAGGAGGTACGGGCGAAATACCCGACGCTCCCGTTTGTCATCTTCACCGGCCGGGGGCGGGAGGACGTCGTTGTCGAGGCTATCAACAATGGCGTGGATTTCTACCTCCAGAAGGGAGGCGAACTCAAATCACAGTTTGCCGAACTGGCCCACAAACTCCGGATCGCCGTGGAACGCCACCAGTCGGAGGAGCAGATCCGGCACCTGGCGCGGCTGTATGCCGTGCTCTCCAGAACAAACGAAGCCGCCGTCAACATCCGCAACCTGAACGGGTTGCTGACGGAAGCCTGCCGGATCGCTGTTACGGAAGGCGGCTTTTTAATGGCATGGTGCGGGATGATCCGGCGGAACCGCACACGCTTTGAAGCCGTCGCGCACTGCAGCTGCGCGGATACGGCGTCGGGTACTGCAGCCGAACCCGGGACCGATCTCCCGCTGGACATGGCGCCCACGAGCCTGGCCCTCAGGGAGAACCGGTATTATATCTGTGCCGATAACCGGACGGATCCCAGTGTCGGGCCGTGGCGGGACAAACTGCTCTCCTGCGGGTACCGCTCCAGTGCGGCGTTCCCGATCTGGATTGGCGGTCACGTGAGCGGTGTGATGACCTTCCATGCCGCAGAAGCCAACTTCTTTTCCGAGGAAGAGGTCCAACTCCTCGTGGAACTGACCGACAACCTCTCGTTTGCCCTTGAGATGATGGAGCAGGAAAAGAAACGCGAGGAGGTCGAGGAGCTGCTCGGGATCACCCGGTTTGCCATCGACCGTGCTGTCGACGGTGCGTACCTTGTCAGCAGGGACGGGAAGTTTGTCTACGTGAATACCAAGATTACCCGGATCCTCGGGTATTCCCACGAGGAAATGCTCTCCATGAAAATTACCGATATCGATCGCCGGTTCCAGCCGCCGGAGTCAGGGTCATGGAAAGATCATGTCAGCGATATCAGGAAAAAAGGCGCGATGATCTTTGAAACCGGGCAGAAAAGAAAAGACGGGATGGTTGTCCAGGTACAGATTACCGCCCACCACCTGACCTATGCCGGAAAAGAGTATATCTGGGCGTTCCTGCGCGAGACTGCCCGAACTGATACTTATTGATCATCCTTTTTTGAGCCGGGCAAGAATTTTTGCCGTGGTCTCGAACCGGGGTTTCTCTTCCCGCTGCACGGTCTGGTAGAATTCGCAGTTGAGGCAGTTGCCGATCTTTGCCGCATAGGTTCCCTGCACCTTTCCCCCGCACATCGTGCCGCTGATCGCCCAGCAGGCCCGGCCCCCGTTATGCCCACCGTTTACCCCGTCGACCTGCGTCTCGGTCGACGCAGGGCAGATCCCCAGTTCCGCGACTTTTGCTCCGCCAGGCTCGCGCCCGCATTTTTTGAATTCCCAGCAGTTTGGTTTTGCCATATATTCCGTCTCCTGTTATGTAGGATCTGAGATGGTGTAATTTGTAAAAATCAGAGATCCCTCTGGGGGGTGAGATCGCAGCCAGTGCAGGGCAGGCACATGGTCTGCGCCGCACGCACGTCGAGGCCATGGCGTTCGATGGCCGCCCGGTTGATCCGGGCCAGTTTTATCAGCCGGTACGATGACGGCCTTTCGACTGTGATCTCGCCTTTCCTGAGCGGGTGCGGGGAGATCGGGCGCAGGTTCGGGATCACGCCCATGCCGGCGAGGGTTTCCACACCGCGCTCCACACATTCGTCGGTCTCTCCAAGGCCGATGATAAAATTCGATGAGACGTGGTTTTTCCCGAAAACCTCCACCGCCTCTTTGAGCGCAGCAAGGATCCCGTCAAGGGAGAGGTTCGGGCAGGCGCGTGCGAAGATCTCCCGATCCATCGTTTCGACGTTGTACTTTATCTCCGACGCGCCTGCATCGCGGAGCTCACGGGTGGAGGTCGCCGTAGGATAGATGGACACTCCTATAGGGAGATCGAAACGGCCGGCAAGGTGCCGGACGATCTGCGTCATGTACGCGGCCTCTTTCTCCGGGGATTCGGCAACACCGCTCGTAAGGGAGATTGCTGAAATCTTCCCCCGGGCTGCTGCTGCTTCCACCAGTGCGGTGATCTCGTCGATGGATTTTACCCGCCCGTGCAGGATCGGCACCGGGCAGAACTTGCAGTCAAAGACGCACTGTTCGCTGACGGTAATGTAGGCCTGTTCCGGGCAGTGGCAGAGCGGAAGTTCGAGCTGGCCGTACGCGATGATCCGGCCTTCTTTCTGGATCGCGACACCGTCCCGCCAGGGGATCACTTTGAGCGGGGACTCTTTTTTTATAGAGAGCCGGACACGGCGATCGCCCGACCGTACGAAAAACGAACTGCCCCCGGCACCCGGTCCGGCCGTTGCCGTGGTCTTCATATCCGGTGGCAGCAGCGAGGCATCGATATCCGCACTCCCGATGTTGATCAGGAGTGCTTTTGTTTCGGCAGTAAGTCCCTGGTACATTTCAAGCTCACCCCTTTGGTATCAAAAACGATGCCTCCACGGCAGGTCCGTGGATTCCGGGCAAGCCAAGGCCCGGATTCGAACCGGGTTGTAGCTGATCTGCAGTCAGCCGCGTAGCCACTCCGCCACCTTGGCAGTCACGCTGGAATTCGTGCCTGTTACTTTTGACCGGATTGTTATTAATATCCTGATTTCCGGGCAGTTTTTGCCGCAACAATACGCGCCCTCCCTCTGAGACCCTATAAAACGAGGTGGAGGCGGATATGGCCTGACAGGTTTGGAGGGCACAATTTCCTGCCCCATATTGCCGCGATTTCCCGGATTCGGGCTTGTTCAGGTATCTTTGGCTCACACGTCCGAGTTTTTATTTTCTCCCCCAAAATGTATCTGCCGGCTATCTGCCGGTGCAGGATGGTTTCGTGACAGTCCGTTATGTTTCGAAGGGACTGACCTGTACGAACCACCGGGAGAGCCATCGGGGAATACTATGGTAAAAAAAGAATACGTTTACATCATCGCAGCAGTCATCATTATCGCCCTTGCGGCGGTTGCATTGTATGCCTTTTTCGGATCGAACGCGACAAAAACCACGGCAGCGGCATCATCATCACCGCAGCAGCTCAAAACGCTGAACGTCGGATACCTGCCCAACAATGGGGCGACCCTCATCTTTGTCGCAAAAGAACAGGGATATTTCACCAGTCAGGGGCTCGATGTACAGCTCTCCTCGTTCTCGAACAGTGCGGAGGGCACCAATGCCATTATCGCAAAGAAAATCGATGTCGGCGGCTTCGGCCTTGCCCCGCTGATCTTCATCTCAAAAGGTGTCAACGAGACGATCATCGGCGGCCAGATGGGGGAGGGGGCAGCGGTCTATACCACACCGGATAAAGTATCGGAGTTCACGAACCTTACCAGTTTTAAGGGAAAGACGGTCGCCACCGTGAGGGCGGCATCGGGAGATATCCACTTCCGGGGCGCACTCCAGGGTGCAGGTCTGGATCTTACGAAGGATGTGACAATCCAGGAACTGGCCACACCTACTGCGGTTATCGAGGCGCTCAAATCCGGCAAGGTCGATGCGGGGGTCCTCTGGACTCCC
>JBAZHU010000140.1:0-4645 GCA_041652215.1 Methanoregula sp.
CCTCTGGGGGGGAGCAGCTGCACCAAACATCTCGCTTGACGACGCCTGGTAAAACTTCATGTGGTTGTTGCTTCGGCGGATCGCCTCCAGGAGCCGGGTCGTACCAAGGGCCGTGACATTACCGGTATATTCGGGAGTATCAAAACTGACCCGGACATGGCTCTGGGCACCCAGATGGTAGACCTCGTCCGGTCGGATATTGTACATCACGTTTGCAATCTGTTCGGAGTCGGAGAGATCCCCGTAATGCAAAAAGAGCCGGGCTTCGGGATCATGCGGATCGATATAGATGGAATCGATCCGGCTCGTGTTGAAAGTAGATGAACGGCGCACGAGGCCATGGACTTCGTATCCCTTTGAAAGCAGAAGTTCGGCGAGGTACGACCCGTCCTGGCCGGTGATACCGGTGATGAAGGCTTTTTTTGTCATGATGTATCGTGCGTACTTAGTATAAAATCCAGAGTAATTTCAAAGTATGGGACAATGCCGGAAAACGGGAAAAATGAAAAAAGCCCCAGCCGTGATTTGAACACGGGACCTGCTGATTACAAGTCAGCCGCTCTGCCAACTAAGCCACTGAGGCGCCATATACTATAGGCGCTGACGGGTAAAAAAATGTGGCGCTGTTTTGTGGAATCTTCCCTGGAACGGGTTAACCCGAACGCGAATAACTGTTTCTTCTTTCGTGATCCGCGCATCGGAACATAGCCCTTGACAAACATTTGTTGCCCGAATCCATCCCGGCTCCGCACCGTTCAATTCCAAATACATTATACGCACCGGAACAGAGTTATCTGAACAACGAATGGCTCAGCTGACCGTGGACATCGGGGGACGGGCGGGTATCGACTGCCGGGGTTTCTGCGAGTACTGCTATTTCAAAAAAGTGAAAACGACCCGGGCATTCGGCTGCCGCTACTGCCTGCCGTTCAAGATAGGCTGCGACTACTGCACCCGGGGAGTCCGGGAAGAGTATACCGGGTTCAAGGATCTCAAAACCATCGCAGAAGAAACGCTTGCCGCCCTCCAGACAAAGACCGGCGACCTCGACCGCATCACCATCAGCGGCGGAGGCGATCCCAGTTGTTACCCGCAGTTTAGGGATCTTATCGAACTGCTCGGCGCAACTGAAGCGCCACTCCACATCGGGTACACCAGCGGCAAGGGCTGGGACGATCCGAAGATCGCCGATCTCCTCATCGATAACGGCCTTGCCGAATGCTCGTTTACGGTATTTGCCGCAGACCCGGCATTGCGCAAACGCTGGATGCACGACCCGACACCGGATGCCTCGCTAGCAATCCTCGAACGGCTCTGCAAGGGAGCCGATGTCTATGCAGCGGCAGTCGTGCTACCCGGGATCAACGATGGCGCCGTTCTTGAGCGCACCTGCGCATGGCTCGAAGAGCGCGGCGCAAAAGGTCTCATCCTCATGCGGTTTGCGAATGCAACGGAACATGGGCTGATCCTCGAAAATGCCCCGATCCTCAAAGGACAGACCGTCCAGACCGTGGAATCGTTCCGGGATATGGTGACCGATCTCAGCAGCCGGTTCAAAATGAAGATCTCCGGTACACCACTCTGGGACCCGGAGATCGGATCGCCGTTTGCGATCCTGCACGAACCCGCACTCATGAAAAAACTCCCGCGCATCCGGCGCCGGGCCTCGGTTGTCACCGGTTCTGTTGCCGCACCGTATATCAGCGAGGTATTGTCGGCACGCGGTGCCACGTCCCCGGTCATTCCGGCAAGAAAAGAGATCGCCTGCCTGATAACAATTGATGATCTCAGGGAACTCGACCTTGCGGGCCTCGAACCGACGGTCATTATCCCGGGCCGCGCTTTTGTCCAGGATGCCGAGGCGCAGGAAGTGCTGAACCGGGATGGAACGGACCGCGAAGTGATCCGGGGGCCGGATGAGCTCACTGCCGATGCCGAGACAAGCATGGGCATGACCCGGAACGACGTGCTTGCGCTGGAGATGGAAGGCTTTTCACATCTCATCAAGCAGATCAACCTGTACGGGAAATAATCCGGCAATCCCCCGACCCTGCCAACAGGTGAGCCACCCGTAGCAACCCAAATGTTGCGGATATGGGCGAAGGGTAAAAGCATTGCCCTTTTCCCCGCGATCGGACAATACGAGAACCTGATTAAACATCTGGCCAAAGCCATTAAAAAAAAGAAATTAAATGAGATACTTTTCAGGCCAGTGCTGTCGTGATACCGACAATACCGGACTGGATGATCAGGGCAACGGCAATGATGACGCCGGCCATTTCGAGCGCAACAGCAACGTTACCCTTCTTGAGCTCCTCGAACTCCTCGACACCCTTGGTGAGCTTGTCAAGGATGT
Source organism: Methanoregula sp. (assembly GCA_041652215.1). Taxonomy (GTDB): domain Archaea; phylum Halobacteriota; class Methanomicrobia; order Methanomicrobiales; family Methanospirillaceae; genus Methanoregula. The sequence goes on from JBAZHU010000140.1 coordinate 2,357, forward strand.
TCAATGCAAGGTAGATGGCGCCGATCGCAAGGAGGACACCCAGCACCAGCTGGATGATCGCAACGCAGATCGCAATCATACCGTCAACAGACGTAAACCCGAGTGCCGACGCCTTGCCAATACCTACCGAGATACCAGCGATGCCGGACTGGACGACAACGGCAATTGCGACAAAGATTGACGCAACAACGATACCAAATGCGACATTGCCCTTTGCAAGTTCCTTCTGCTCGTCGACATCTTTTGTGATCTTACCAAAGACGGAGAATCCAATGTACAGTGCGACTACCGCAAGGATAACTGCGATGACCAACTGGATAATTCCAACAACTGCATTTACAAGAATCATCATTTCACCTTATTTTCAGTATCCTGTGGGCTGACGCGGCACATAAATATATCCACCAATGCTGATGAAAAATCCCTGAATTCGTGATAAAACAGCCTTCCGGGTAAATATACTCGATTAACCGCGGACCGGAATAATAAGAAAAACGGGATTATAAAAAAAGGTAAAAATGCTGCGAGTGGGTTACGATCCCACGATCTCCAGATGTCCCAAGGTTCTTCCGTGCAGGAGAGCTGCACTGAATCAAACCCTATGAGTCTGGCGCCCTAACCAGCTAGGCCACCGCAGCACGAAAGTGCATAATTACAACACCGTAAAAACTCTTAAAGGTTCTGATACGAAAGATTGTGACGTATCAGCCCTTTTTCTGCTGGAGGTACACGTTAACCGCAGCCGTGATCGCGGCGACCTTGTTCCCCTGCGAGAACGAACCCGCCAGCGTCTGCATCCGCGCTTCCTCGTCGGTCTTGTAGCGTTCAAGGGTTTTTGCGATATGCTCTTCCTGCAGGAAATGGGTATGCGTGTTGCCCTCGATAAACTGCTGGTTGTTCATGATCGCGTAGTGAAGCGGGAGGGTAGTCTTGATGCCGAGGATGATATATTCGGAGATAGCGCGTCGCATACGTTTGATGACCTCAGGGCGGGTGCTGTCCCACGCGCAGAGTTTTGCTATCATCGAATCGTAATTCGGCGGGATCATATACCCCATGTGGATGCCGCTGTCCACGCGGATACCAGGGCCGCCCGGCGAGCGGTACCGGATAATCTTGCCCGGGTCGGCGGCAAAATTATTGAGCGGGTCTTCTGCATTGATCCGGCATTCGATCGCGTGTCCCCGGATCGTAACATCCTCCTGATCGAAGGGGAGCGTTTCCCCGGCGGCAATCGCTATCTGCTGCCGGACCAGGTCGATACCGGTGATAAACTCAGTGATGGTATGCTCGACCTGCAACCGGGTATTCATCTCCATGAAGTAAAAATTCCCGTTGCTGTACAGGAATTCGACCGAACCGGCATTCGAGTAATCGGATACTTCCGCCACCCTGAGCGCGGCGGCCGACATGCGCTCCCGCAGCTCAGGCGTCATGATCGCTGACGGGGCTTCCTCGATAAGTTTCTGGTGCCGGCGCTGGATGGAGCACTCGCGGTCATAGAGGTGAACCGCATGCCCGTGTTCATCGGCAAGCACCTGGAACTCGATGTGCCGGGGCTTGATGAGGTATTTCTCGATAAAGACGGTGGGGTCGCCAAACGCAGACTGGGCGATCCGCATGCTTCCGGTGATCGCCTCCTCAAGGCCAGCCTCGTCATTGACAATCTGCATCCCAATCCCGCCGCCGCCCGCGCTTGCTTTCACGATCACCGGGTAGCCGATTTCGGCTGCAACCTTCTTTGCTGTCTCTATGTCGCTGATGCCCTCATCGGTCCCGGGCAGGACCGGCACACCGGCCTTTTTCATCATCTGCTTGCTGCCGATCTTGGAACCCATGGCCTGGATGGTTTTTGATTTGGGGCCGATGAAGGTCACACCCTCATCAGCGCAGAGCTTGGCAAACCGGTAGTTCTCCGCAAGAAAACCATACCCCGGATGGATCGCGTCGGCGCCGCTCTTCTTTGCGATGTCAACGATCCGGTCCATGTTGAGGTAACTCTTGGACGGGTGGGCCTCACCAACCGGGAATGCCTCATCGGCATATTTGACGTGAAGGGCGTTCTTGTCCACGGAAGAATAGATCGCCACCGTGTCGATATCGAGTTCCCGGCATGCACGCATGATCCGGATCGCGATCTCGCCCCGGTTGGCAATCAGGATCTTCTCAAAAAATTTCATTGCACCACCAGCAGGACATCGCCGTTCTGGACGACATCGCCGGTATCGACAAAAATCTCGGTGACCTTGCCGTCCACCGGGCTGTGGATGGGGTTTTCCATCTTCATCG
>JBAZHU010000141.1:0-4644 GCA_041652215.1 Methanoregula sp.
CTTCTCCTTCTGCCCTATCGGTGCAGTCGTCCCGCTCATGGAATCTTACCGGTACCGGGATCTCGTTGACGTTGTCCTTGCGGCAAAACGCACGCTCCCCCGCTCGTCCTGCATTCACCTCTTTGGTGCCGGCCACCCCGTGATGTTTGCGCTTGCCGCCGCGATGGGCTGCGACCTTTTTGATTCCGCCGCCTATGCCCTCTACGCAAAAGAGGGCCGGTACCTCACCACGCACGGGAGTTTTAAGATCGACGAACTCGCAGATCTTCCCTGCTCCTGCGCCGTCTGTCGGAGCCACACGGCAGAACAGCTCAAAAAGGCCAAAGACCGGACCCGGCTCCTTGCCCTCCACAACCTTGCGGTCACCCTTGCCGAGATCGCACGGATCCGCCAGGCGATAACGGACGGCACGCTCTGGGAACTCGTGGACGAGCGGTGCCGGAACCACCCCCAGCTCCTTTCAGGGTACCGGCGCCTGCTGATGCACAACGCGGAACTCGAAGAGTTCGACCGGGCCTCCAAGCGCCGGTTCTTCTATAGGGGCGACGAGAGCTGCCTCCGTACCGAAGTCCTGCGGTACCAGCGGCAGCTGGCCCGGCTGCGCCTTGGCGAACAGGTCCTTGTCGCATGCGATAACGGGCACCGCGAGGGATACGACTCCGTGCTCTTCTTCAAGCCGCCGTTTGGCCCGTACCCGAACGAGTTAAAAGAGACATTCCCGATCGGCCAGAGCGAGATCCCCGAATGGGATGCAGCTATGGTCCGGCAGGGCTGTCGGGGCATCCGGATGCTTGCGGACAGCCATAAGGAAAGCCACTTCCAGGTCACCGGTCTGCATGCCGGGTGGAACGCCATCTTTGCCGAGGAAATCGGGAACGCGGCGGAGCTGATCGAAGAATGAAGATCGATATACGGAAACACGACGGTCTTGCCCGGGCCGGTACCCTGTCGGGAGATAATGGCGCAGTTTCGCAGGTGCCGTTTCCCGCGGCGCTCGATACGGACACGATTTTTCCCTCGCTTGCGGTACGCGGCGGCACCAATGTCCCGCTCTCCACACCTGTGGAATTTGTAAAAACGTATATTCCCCGGGGCCCGGATCAGCCGGTGACTATCCACCCGGCGCTTGATAATCCGGCTGCGAGCGGCGATGTCGTGATGGTAGCCGGCTGGCATACGGCGCTCGCAAATCCACGGAGGTACGTGGAGTGGCTCAAAGCCTTAAAAGAAAAGACACCGGCCGACACGCTCTGGTATGCACCGGGCACTGCACTCCCGTCAAACGTCCACATTCTCTGTTATTCGGGTTTTGATCTCTTTGACTATACTGCCGTCGATCTCAAATCCGCACAAGGATTGTTCTGCACCCCCGAAGGCGAGTTCCCGTCCGGTGCACAGAAGACCGGCATATGTGCCTGCGAAGGCTGCCGGGCGGGCGACTTAAAAATACACAACCGGCTCGCGCTCGAAGGCGAAGTCGCGCTTGTCCGGTATTTTATCGTGCAGTCAAAACTCCGGGAACTGGTCGAGGCCCGGTGCCGGATGAATGCAAACCATGTTGCCATCATGCGCCACATCGACCGGGAATACACATGGTCAGAGCCGTTTGCCCCGATAGCACGCAGCGGCGTTATGCGGGCAAATTCCGGGGAATCAATGCAGAGAGTCGAGGTCCGCAGGTTTGCCGAACGGCTTCTTTCCCGGTACAGGCCGCCCACGGCAACCGTCGCCGTCCTCCTGCCCTGCTCGGCAAAGAAACCCTACTCGCTCTCCCAGAGCCACCGCCGGTTCCAGATGGCAATTGCCGGCCGGGCCCACGAGCTCATCATCACCTCCCCGCTCGGCCTTGTCCCCCGGGAACTCGAATGCGTGTATCCCGCGATGCACTACGATGTCCCGGTCACCGGCTACTGGGACGCGGAGGAGTGCGCGTATATCTCTGACATTGTCGCCCGCTACCTCACCCTGCACAAGTACGAGCGGGTGATCGCACATCTCGAAGGCGGGGCACTCAAAGTTGCCGAGATGGCTGCCGCCACCTGCGGGATCGCGCTTGAATATACCTGCCGCGAGCACCCGACCGGCGACGAAGCCCTTCATCAGCTCAGCCATTCGCTTGACTGCGAACGCCGGGTAAAAGACGACCGGCTTCACGGGATGCTCTCGTACCAGTTCGGCTGCGATGTGGACACAAAAGGCACGCTCCCCCGGGGCCATTTCCCGGAACTGTTCTATTCTAAAGGCAACCAGCAGCTCTTCTCGATCGATATAGGGAACGGCCTGCTGCGCCCGACATTTGAAGGCTGGGCGCTCATCCCGCAGGGATACCGGGTGACCATCAGCGACTTTTTGCCCGAAGGTGACGTGCTTGTGCCGGGCGTGGTCGATGCCGATCCCGCGATCCGGGACGGGGACGAAGTCCTTGTTGTCGGACCAAAGGCAACCGCAACCGGCCGGGCGGCGATGTCTGCTGCAGAAATGAAAAATTCCAAACGCGGGGTCGCCGTACGGGTGCGTAAAATAAAGAAGGTATAGGTTCAATCCATAGGATACATTGCAGAGTATCCATGGAGTGAAAACGTTGTTCCGTAGTAAAAGAGCCGAACAGGGCGAGGGAAAATTATGAGCGCCCCTGCCAGTGCACAGGAAATAAAAGGGACACAACCGGCTGCCATACCGGTTGTTATCGCTGTTCCAAAGGAGCAGGTTTCGGGAGAGTACCGTGTGGCAACTGTGCCGGAAGTTGTCCAGAAACTCACAAAAGCCGGCCATGTTGTCCGGATCGAGCATGATGCGGGAACGGGCGCATACTATCCGGATGCACTCTATACTTCTGCCGGGGCGACTATCGTATCCGGCCGGGCCGGACTGTTTTCCGGTGCAAAGATTGTACTCTGCGTCCAGCCCCTGACCGCTGCCGATGTGGATCAGCTCGCAGAAGGCACGATCGTGGTCGGTTTTATGAACCCGGCGCGTAACCTCGACACCATTGCGCGGATGCGCGACCGTAAGGTCACTGCGTTTGGCCTCGAATTTGTCCCGAGGATTACCCGCGCCCAGAGCATGGATGCGCTCAGTTCCCAGGCAACCGCCGGCGGCTATGTGGCCGCAGTACTCGGTGCAGACAACTGCCCGAAGTTCCTCCCGATGTTAACAACAGCCGCCGGAACGATACGGCCGGCAACGGTGCTCATCCTTGGTGCCGGTGTCGCTGGTCTCATGGCGATTGCGACCGCGAAAAGGCTTGGCGCACTTGTCGAGGCCTACGATGTCCGGCGCGCCGCCGGCGAACAGGTCAGGAGCCTCGGTGCAAAGTTCCTCGAACTTGAGATCAATGCTGAAGGCCAGGGCGGTTATGCCCGCGAACTCACTCCGGAAGAGAAAGGAAAAGAGCAGCAGATGGTCTCTGCCGCTGTTGCAAAGGCCGACATCGTCATTACAACGGCCGCTATCCCCGGCAGGAAAGCCCCTGTCCTTGTCACCAAAGAGACCGTGGCGACCATGAAGCCGGGCGCTGTCATCATCGATATGGCCGCCGAATCGGGCGGCAACTGCGAACTGACCCAGGTGGGAAAAACCATCCGGGAGCACGGCGTCATGATCATCGGCCCGCAGAACCTCCCGGCCCGGGTGCCGTTCCATTCAAGCCAGATGTATGCAAAGAACCTCCAGTCGTTTTTGTCGCTTCTCATCGATAAGGACGGGGTGCTTGTGACGGAGTTTACCGATGAAATCCTGACCGCAAGTCTTCTTGTCCATGCAGGCACGGTGGTCCATAAGCCGACCGCCGATCTCCTGAACGGAGGAAAACCATGATTGATACAACTCAGTTCTGGACTGCGATCTACATCGTGATGCTCGCTGCATTTACCGGCTATGTCGTCATCAGCCGGGTCCCTGCGATTCTCCACACGCCGCTGATGAGCGGCTCGAACTTCATCCACGGGATCGTGCTTGTTGGCGCCATGGTCGCGCTCGGCCTCGCGACAACGCCGTTAGAGCAGATCATCGGGTTTATCGCAGTTGTCCTTGGGGCAGCAAATGTTACCGGCGGTTACGTGGTCACCGAACGGATCCTCCAGATGTTTGACCGCAGTGGGAAGAAACCCAAGAAGGAGGCCTGAACGATGATTGACCTTTCCTGGCTGATCGATCCGGTCTACATCGTGACGATCTTCTTCTTTATCATCGGCATGCAGCGGATGAGCCACCCGCTCACCGCCCGGAGCGGGATTGTCTGGGCCGGCGCCGCGATGCTGATTGCGACCATTGTTACGTTCTTTACCCCGAACCTCACCAACTTCGCCCTGATAGCAATTGCGATTGTCATCGGCGGGGGCTTTGGCTATATCGCGGCAAAGCGTGTCGAGATGACCGGTATGCCCCAGATGGTCGCGCTCTTTAACGGCATGGGCGGCGGCGCAGCAGCCGGGATATCGGCTGTCGCGCTCCTCGGCGCTACATCCGCCACCACCGGTTCCCTTGCCGTCATCGGCGGCCTCATCGGGGCAGTTTCGTTTTCGGGGAGCATTATCGCTTTTATGAAACTCCAGGGATGGATGCGGCCCCGGCCGATCACGTTCCCGGGCCAGCAGGTTCTCAACATGGCAGTCCTCGTCATTGCCATCGCGTCCGGCATCTGCG
>JBAZHU010000142.1:0-4557 GCA_041652215.1 Methanoregula sp.
TTGAAAAAATGATCTACATGCTGCTTATCGCACTGCTGGTCATAGTCCTCGTCTTTGCGGTCGGCGAGATGTTCTGGTACCTCTGGGTCCACGTGACAGATGTTCCCATAGGGCTGCTTACGAATCGCGAACTGACCTCGGTTCTCGGTGTCTTTTTACTCGTGCTCATTGCGGTGGAACTGCTGGACACGATGAAGGCTTACATAACCGAGAACGTGATCCATGTCGAGATTGTCGTGCTCCTTGCAATTATCGCGATTGCACGGAAAGTGATCCTGCTTGAGCCGGCAGATACCGACGGAGTGGAACTCATCGGGATCGGGATTATTATTATCGGACTCGCCGCTTCGTATTACCTGCTCAGGAAGGCCGGCTTTACTATCGGAAGCGGGATAGAAAAGCCCCCGGAAGCAGAACCTCCGCAGAACGGGTAATTCCCTTTTTTTGGTATAACCTGTGCCTTGCAGGAACCTTTTCCCACGGCCATCTCATGACAGGACAGGGGCCGTCCCGGCAATCCCGTTGATCCGTGCCACGTACCGGTTCATGGTAAATTTCCGTTCGAGCCCTGCGGCATTCATGTATCGCACCATGCCAAAGACCGGACGTTCCTGCCAGGGTCGGTCGTGCTTGCCAAAACACCATGCTACGCCGGCGAAACTGTTCGGGTCGCGGCCATCGATCTCATACCTGTTGTTGAGGTACAGGGCAGTCGCATACGCTTCCTGCGGCGTTGTGCTCCATTCAAGGATCTTCTTTCCCCAGTACATCCGCATGTAGCCCTGCATCGTCCCGGTCACGGTCATCTCTTTTTGCGCTGCGTTCCAGTACGGGTCGTGGGTGGCGGCACGTTCCAGCTCGTCACGGGTATAGACGTACTCGCGCCGGTCTTCCGCGTGACTCCAAAGGGTCCGCTTTGCCCACGCAGGAAGGGCGTCGAATGTGTCGTAGCGATCGTTATAAAAAACAAAATTCACAGCAAGTTCCCGGCGCACGATGAGTTCTTCAAGAAATGCTGCGCTGCCCGGGCCGCCGGCATCCTGCACCCGAAGGGCAAGGGTGACCGGTGAGACCTGCCCGAAGTGGAGATACGGGCTCATGCCGGACGCAGTGCCGGTCCCGGGATCGTTGCGGTCATCCGCGAACCGGTCGAGACCCGATGCAAGAAACCGGGCAAACCGGCGTTCTGCTTCCGTACTGCCTCCGGTAAATTCCGTAGATGCAGGTACGCTCCGGTCGATTGTCATGCCGTCCAGGATTTTGTCGGGTTTTTCACCGGCAAGCGTGGGAAATTCGGGGGCATTCATAGACCGGACCTGGTCAATTTCTCCGGTCGGTACGAGAAACCGGTCGAGCAGTCGGGTGATCTTCGGCCGGATCGTGGCCGCTGAATACTCTTCTTTTTCCGATGCGGCCTGCACCGGGACAATACTATTTCCTTCCACCTGCACGAAAGGGCACGGGCAGCGGCCGGCAACGCTCCGGTACCAGGTGCGTTCGGGCCGGAGATAGCCGCGATCGACAACAAGGAGTGCAGCATCGTGTGCCAGCGCAAGGATTCCTAAATCCGGCTCTTCGACCCGAAGCACGAACCGGATGCCGGGTGTCTCAAGCGAGCGTGCGACATCCGATATCCCTTCCAGCATGAACCGGATATGCCGGATATTAGCCTCCGGGTACCCTGTGGCCAGGCCGAAATACACGACCAGCGGAAGCCGGGCTGCATTCGCCCGCCCGATCGCGTATGCAAGCGCCGGATTATCTTCGATACGGTGCGAGGACTGCATCCAGTACAGGACGTAGTCCCTGCCCTTTGGGGTGGCATCGTTGAGAATCCGGATACGCTCAGGCGCAATCAGGCTTTTCACCGTATCTGGTTCTCTGTGTGCCGGGCTCTTAAAGGGAGGGGGCCGGATCCTGTCAGATTAAAGGAATCCCTGCTGGAGTATGCACATCTTTGCACCGGGTTATTCACCGGCATACGGGATGCGTATCGTGGTGCACAAACGGTTAATCCTCTTGAACAAACTCCCGACAGCACCCTTCCGGCACAAGGATTTCAAAAAGCACGCCGCCGCCATACAGCCCGCACTCGGTAATCGAGAGTCCGGTAATCGAGAGAATCTCCCGCGTTAAAAACAGCCCGAGACCGGTATTTTTCCCGAATCCCCGTTCAAAGATACGCAGCTTGTCCTTTGCCGGGACACCCGCGCCGTCATCTTTGTACATCAGCACCAGGCCGGTATCGCGATTCTCGTACTGGATAGTAATATGCCTGACATGTTCGCCATGCCTTAGCGAGTTGTCGATCAGGTTCTCAAACACTTTCTCAAGGAGCGGGTCGGCATACACTTCGAGATCGCCGGTTAAAATGGAGAGCGCCACACCGGTCCCTTCAAGTTCAGGCGAGAGGAGTCCCATCAGCTGCGACACCTTCTGCCACTGGGGAGATTTGATCCCTATATCCTCGTAATTCCGGGTAAACTCAATCTGGCGCAGGATATTGTTAGCTACGATCTCTTCCTTATCGATCGTCGTTTTCACTTCAGGGTCTTCCACGATCATCTTTGAGAGTTCGATGTACGCCAGCAGTGCGGTGAGCTGGTTCCTGATATCGTGCCGGGTGATGCTGGAGAGCAGGTTTAATTTTTTATTTGCGGCAAGGTATGCTTTCTGCGAGGCTCCGAGCTGATTGTTTACCTCTTTTAACTCGCGGTTCTGCACGAGAACCCGGTCATGGTACCGGTTCATCTGATCGACCACCGTGCCAATCACTGCGGCAACAAGCACGAGCATCAGGGCGCGGATCAGTGCATCAACGGGAAATGCACCGGTCTCGATCCAGCTCACGGCAATATGGAGGGCTCCAAAAAAGAGGGCAACACAGATTGCCTTTCTGCCGTACCAGAGCCCGGTGACAACAACGATCAGGTAGTAAAAATGTGTATAGACAATGGTAATGCCGTACCGGTAATGCACGACGACTTCAAGAAAAATACCGGCAAGACAGAGGAGGACAATCACGGGCAGTTTCAGCTGAGCGGGGGTTTTGAACCAGACATAAGACTCAAGCGCTGCCATTCACCGTTTGCCTCACTCTTAAGGTTTCCCTTACATTATGGCACATACGCGCTATATATGTTTCACGAAAAGACGTGCGAGAACGTATCCATAAAAATAAAGTCAGATACAAGAGTCCGGGCCGGTCTGCTGTAATTTACGTGTTACCGGCCGGAATCACATGCACGGCCGATGCCTTGAATGTCGCATATACCCGGCTGTTTTTTGATAGTTCCAGTTCGCGGCAGCTTTCCCGGGTGAGGAGTGCGATGAGAGGAAAACCAGCATCGATGACGATCTTTATCGTGCTTCCCGAAGGAACAAGTTCGGTCACGGTACCGGGGAGGCAGTTTCTCGCACTTGATGCAAACGGCGCTTTTGATACGATCACATCCTCCGCGTGCAGGGTGGCAACGACCGGGCCTTCGGCTCCGGCAGCGGCAACGATAGTAACATTGCCTCCCGCTGTAATTTCTGTCAGGTTCCCGTTACGGTGCGCAACCCCTTTAATCAGGTTTCCGATACCGAGGAATTCTGCCACGAACGTATCTTTCGGATGCCAGAATACTTCCGCCGGGTTCCCGGCCTGCACGATTGTTCCCTCGCGCATGATGGCGATCCGGTCGGCAAGCGCAAACACATCCTCAAAATGGTGGGTGATCTGGATGATGGTCGTGCCGGTAGCCCGGTGGATTCGGGCCAGTTCCTTTCGCATGCGTTCGCGCATCGCGGTATCGAGCGCGTTCATCGGTTCATCCAGGAGGAGGACCCGGGGTTTTAAGATCAGCGCCCGGGCCAGGGCCACCCGCTGCTGCTCGCCACCGCTCAGGGTTCCCGGGTACCGGTCGAGCAGGTGGCTGATACCGAGCAGGCCGGCCGTCTCTTCAGTAGCGGCACGGATTACCTGCCGGTCCATTTTTCTCTGCCGCAGGCCAAACCCGATATTCTCTGCCACGGTCAGGTGGGCAAAAAGCATGTAGTCCTGGTATACCACGGCAATATTTCGTGTCCGGGGTTGGGCATGCGTGATGTCCTCGCCGTCCCAGCTGATTATCCCGGTATCGGGCGTGTGGATGCCGGCAATCATCTCAAGCACGATCGTTTTTCCCGCGCCGGTCGGACCGAGAATCATAAAATATTCCCCGGTCTGCACGTCAAAAGAGAGATCGTGGAGATAAAATTCCCCGAGCCTCTTTGTTACCGATTCAACGTGCAGTACCATCGCATTTCCTCCTAGAATACATGAGCATCGTCGGCAAAGTGTTCGACCACGCAGAGTGCGCCAAGCGAGATAAGGATCAAAATCACCGATGCGGCAACCGCAAGATCGAGGTCGCCGGTCGAGATATTGAGGTAGAGCGCGATGGGCAGGGTCTCGGTGCGCATCATCGTCGCCCCGGCAAGCATCAGTACCGCCCCGAACTCTCCCATGGATTTTGCCCACGTGATAGTAGTTCCTGCGACAAGGCCGGGCCGGGCGAGTGGGAGGGTCACCTG
>JBAZHU010000143.1:0-4546 GCA_041652215.1 Methanoregula sp.
TTCGGGGATTACCCTGTATCAAAGAGTTCTTGAATCTTTCAGGGGGGATCCGGTCATACCAGAGCAGCCAGCGCCTGTCGTAGTTACTCGTCGTCTTCCGTGTGCACAGTAAATTCATATTGGTAACTTATCGACTGGCCATCAGGGTTTGTAATCACAACTGTCCAGATCCCTGATGAGGTAGTGTTGGGGATTGCAAATGTAGCTTCGATCTGAGTTGCCGAGTCCCACGTAACTGATGATGCCGTAATGCTTGAGGAGCCCGAGTGCGTCAGCTTGACCGTCGGCGTCGCGACAAAATTTGCCCCGGTGATGACCGAGTCCACGGAATCGCCAGCATATCCACTGTCAGGATCCATATCCTTGAAGGAAGGTTTTGCAGCGGTGGTCGTCGTTGCTGCGGTAGCGACTGTTGTGGCAACTGTCGTGACCTTTGTTGTGGTTATCGTTGTCGGTGCTGCAGTGGGTATTGATGAAACGGTCACATGGGTGATTTTTACCTTGTATACCTTTTCCACGACTGACCTGGTTGCCGTTTCTGTATCAGAGTTTATCCGGTATCCCCAAGATCCATCTGTATTCTTGTAAACAAAAGCCCTCGTGTAGGCATCGGTCGATGAATCGTAACTGATGATCAACCACGCAGAGGATACTCCGCTGGATGAACTTACAATGTCTCCGGCAGTATACTCCGGTGCAATCGTTGTGGCTGTCGTAACAGGTGTTGTTGCAGCTGTCGAACCAGAACTGCTTGAACAACCCATCATGGTCACAGACAAAACCAGAAAAATACCAAAGACAATAAAAATTACGGCTGAATTTTTCATATACATCTGTTATTCCGCAGGATATTAAAAATTGTTTAACCGGCGCACAGATCACCGGACAAAGCCGGCATCTGGAACAACCGGAAACCGGTCTTCTTAAAAAAATGTAAAAGCGCAAAAAAAATCTGGTTGGCCGGATTATGCTTCTGTCTTTTCCGGTTTCTTGTAGGTCTCGACAAGTGTGATCTCGGAGATCCCGTCAATCAGCTCGAAGCCCTCATGGAGTATCCGTCCGCGCCACAGGAGCCACCGCCGGTCGTAGTTGATTCCGGGCGGCAGGGTGACGGTTGCCTTTCCTTCATCAAGGACAACATCCATATCCTTCCCGGCGTAGAGCCGGATGAGTCCCTTGAACTCCTCCAGCGGATCGGTTACCATCTCCTCGATCTTGTAGTGGTAGGTCAGCGTCTGGCCAGCGAGTGGCGCATTAAAATCAACGATCACCTTGGAGCCGATTACATCGACAACCACACCTTCTCCCTGTTCCTCGACGTTGATCCGCATCCCGCGGGTCGGCTTGTCCTTAAACTTGTTCTTGGGGTACGACTGGACCTTTTTTAAGTCGCGCTCGCCAAAGGCCTTCTCCGCGAGAACGGTCACATCGGCTTCGGTGCCGGCATCTTTTCCGACAAGTTCCTCGTCAAGGCCGATAATAACGTGCTTCTGGCCGACACAGATAGTGACCGGGCCGTAGATGGCGGTCGTGCTGTGGATATCCGCGGCCTTTGCTGCATCCTCATCGGTGGTATCGAAGACCATGCCGTTTGCGCTGCCGGTATAACTGAGTTTAACAAAATCTCCTTCTTTTATCGTCATACATCACCTGACTATATTAAATCGCAACAGGGACAGATAAAAGTGTGGCACGACAATGCTTGAAATAGAACTCAAAGTACGGGTAGATTCCCTCGATCCTGTCCGGCAGAACCTTAATGACCGGCACGCGGAGTTTAAGGGAAAACAGCACGAACACGATCTTTATTATAACGCTCCGCACCGCGACTTCGGTTCTACCGATGAAGCCCTGCGGGTCCGGTACACGGACGGCCCTGCACTTGTTACCTACAAGGGAAAGAAACTCCGCGAGTACGGGCTCAAGGCACGGGAAGAACTCAACACGGCCGTTGAATCCGGGGAGGTTTTCGAACAGATCCTTTCCCGGCTCGGGTTTACAAAGACTGCTGAAGTGAACAAGTGGCGGGAGAACTACCGGCTCGGCAATGCTTCATTTGCGCTGGATCTCGTTGACGGTCTCGGAACCTTTGTCGAGATAGAGATCATGACGGAAAACAACGGTGCCGATGCCACCGCACAGATTCAGAAGTTTGCAAAAGAGATGGGAATTAGTGGCGAGCCGATCCTCGCCTCCTATCTCGAACTGCTCCTCACTACACGGTGAGGAGTTCGACTTTTATGTCTTTTGCCTCAGTGCCGAAATGGAGCATGGCACAGTAGCCATCCATTGCGGGACCGGGGTTAACGATCTTGACGCCGCCAACATCCTTGACGCCGCGCTGCTCGTGGATATGTGCACAGCAGATAAGATCGAAGTCCTTCATGTGGCGGGCGATACTCTGGCTTCCCACGTGCTCGCCATTCGCGAGATCAAGCGTGTCGTAGGGAGGCGCATGGCTGATGAGGACGTTGTGAACCGTCTTTTCCATCTTTGCCGTTGCCTCGTTGAGCAGATCGTCGATCTGCTTGTCGGTCAGCTCAAATGGCGTGTTGAACGGTGTGGGGTTCGAGCCCCCAATACCGGCAATCGTCATTTTGCCCAGGTTCATCGCGGAACCGTGGAGGCAGACTGCATCCGAGTGTTCGAGCGTATCGAGGATCTCTTTTGGGTCACAGTTGCCCGGTACCGCAAAACAGGGTACATCGATACGTGAGAGCACGTCGTCAACAGTGTCCACAGGTCCCATATTGGTGATATCGCCTGCAATAAATACAGCTTCCGGATTCAATTCCAGAAATGAATCAATTTTACCGAATTGACCATGGAGATCTGCTATCAAAAGCACATCTTTCATGGTATATCATTTCAAACGGGGTCTAAAAAACCTTACCGCAGGCTCATTCCACGAACCGGTCAGTTTCCCTCCGAGAGCGAGATCGCCGCAGATCTTCCCGGTCTCCAAAAGAAGCGATCGCGCACGTGTCCCGGCAAGCGGTGTACCGGGAAGCGGGATGAACCGGTGGACATGGATTGTTCCCATTCGGGCAATATCCTGTATTGCAGCAACAGTCTCTCGCTGCTCCTCATCAGTTTCATCCGGAAACCCGACAATGAAATCAACGATGGGTGTGATCCCGGCGTCATGGCAGAGTTCCGCTGCCCGTGTTGCCTCCGCAGCCGTGTGCCCCCGGTGCAGCCGGGAGAGGAGTGCATCGCTTCCCGACTGGGCGCCAAAGTGCAGTTTTGTGTTGGTGCAGTAATCTGTTACAAGGGCAAGCGACTCTTCGCAGATGAACTCTGGCCTGACTTCGCTGGGGAATGTCCCGAAGAATACCTCATGATCGAGTTTTTTGAGGAGCCTTTCGATCTTGCCGAACCGGGGGTGGCGCCCGTCAGAACCGTAGGCAAAGGCGTTGGGGGTGACAAAGCGTGCCTGTCCGTACCGGTTGGAAAACCGGGCGATCTCATCGATCGACCGGTGCCGCATGCAGTGCCCGAATATCTGGGGGGTCTGGCAGTAGCCGCAGGCAAACGGGCAGCCCCTGGAGATCTCCACATACCCTTTTACTTCAGAGAACGCCGGGTATGCATCGAGCCGGACGCTGCTTGTTGCCGGCGTGTAACCGTCACGGGTTGCGACACCGGGGATATGCCCGTCCCGTCCGGCCTCGATCTCGGCAAGCAGCCGGGGAAGCGTGTATTCCCCCTCGCCCACAACAACGTAATCTGCATATGTGGCGACCTCCCGGAAACAGGCCGTTGCATGCGGTCCCCCCACAACCGTGACGCAGTCCGCATCTGCGATCTCGTCGCGGTACCAGGGCTCGTTGATCGAATTGAGGGAATAACAGGTGACCTCTGGTTCCGGCCGGGCAACCGGGTGCAGGTGCCAGCCGGATTTTTCGCATGCTGCCATAAGGACTGCAAAGGAATTCCGCGCTGCCGGGATTTCGCGCCAGTTCACCTGCATTCCCTGAAGCCGCCTTTACGGAATGCTAAAAACAGAAGGATAATAATGTTGCTTCAGCCCCTTGTGCGGTACTCGCGGAGGACATCGGCAACCTTGTAGGTTATACCGTTGTTCATGGTGACCGAGACCTGTACGCGGTCGGCCTGTCCGGTGAGAGATCCACTGCCCCGAGTCCCATCAAGTTTGATCACATCTCCCTTGTTGGAAGTAAGTGTCACGGTCTGGCTCGTTCCATCAGCCCGGGTAAGCGTGCAGGTGATTGACTTAACGTTGACTTGCCCTTTGCCGCCATCAAATGTTACCGGGATCTTACCCAGATAATCTTTTTCTCCCACGGTTACCGTAACCGCAATGTTGTCGGGCATCACTTCAGTAGGACTCGTGGTGAGGCTGGACGAAGAGGACGTACCTGATGAACCTGCGTTACTTCCCGATTGTGTGGTCGTGGCCTGAGAACTCGTGCAGCCGGCAACGGCAACAGCACAACAGATGAGAAAAATAACCCCCATGAATACACTGGCTTTCATACCAGATGATAAGGGGGTTGCTTTATTTGTTCGTTACGATCGTTTG
>JBAZHU010000144.1:0-4541 GCA_041652215.1 Methanoregula sp.
GAGCAGGATGAAACTCCGGTACTGCTCGTTTCAACTGAGTAGGTATTACCATCGGAGGTGATAATGATCGTGCCATCCTGATCCGTACGATATACTTTAGATCCGACCTGTTCAAGCCGGCCCGTTGTTGCAGCACAGGGGTGCCCATAATCGTTGTGAGCACCGACGGAGATCACGCTAACATCAGGCCGGACCGCATCAAGAAATGCTGAAGAAGAAGAGGTACAGCTACCGTGATGTGCTACTTTGAGAATATCCACATGGCCGACAGAGTTTGCGTATTGTTCTTCGACCGGTTCTTCCCCATCACCGGTAAAGAGGTAGGTTACTTTCCCGTAGGTCATTTTCAGGACAATTGAGTTCTGGTTATAATCATCGGTGACTAGGACGCTGGGATTGAGGACCTGGATACTAACAGCGGGATCGAGAGAAATTATATCGCCGGTTTTTACGGTCTTAAAGGGAATATTATTTTGATCTATCGTCGTGAGCATCTTCTCAAACGTGCTCGTTGTATCTGGCGTTCCGGAATCGATAAACTGCTTTACGGCAAAATTATCCAGAACAGCGACCATCCCCCCGATATGGTCCTCATGCGGGTGCGTGGCTACTACAACGTCAATCGAGGATAATCCCTGTTGCCGCAGGTAGTTCGGTACGGTCGACGCTGCATCGATGAGCATGGTTTTCCCCGACGGGAACTGGATCAGCTCCGAGTCCCCCTGCCCCACGTTGATATAATGGACGACCATTTTCCCCGATGAAGAAACCTGGGTGGGTGAGGTGGTCTGGATCTGACTTGCTGCAAAAGAGGGTGATACGGTCGGGCTGTCACTCGTGGTGGGGGAAAGGGAGGGTGTGGTTAATGAAACTGGAGTGGTGGTGCTCTGGTTGGAGGGGAAAACGCATGCACAGGAAAAGATGAGGGAGAGGAGTATTGCGATAACTATGAGATTTCTGATTTTGTCCATGACGTAGCCTTGCATTTTTGGGATTTAAAACGTGTGATTTCCGGTTTTAATCAGATTGCCGGGGTTACTACCAACAACAAACGCAACTGAGTCACCCGGTTATCAATATGATATCTCAAGTGACCG
Source organism: Methanoregula sp. (assembly GCA_041652215.1). Taxonomy (GTDB): domain Archaea; phylum Halobacteriota; class Methanomicrobia; order Methanomicrobiales; family Methanospirillaceae; genus Methanoregula. Next base: position 1,098 of record JBAZHU010000144.1, read on the forward strand.
GATCCACTCATCAGTGGTCATGACCTGGGAGAACACCATCTGCTGGGTGACGAGGACAGCCAGATGGAGGTCCGCATCGCCGATGGTGCCGGCCGAATTGGTAATGGAGCGCGTACCGGTTGCATCGGAAAGAAATTTCACCGAATATCCACGGTGGAATGCCTGCCGGGCTGTCGTGTCGCAGCACATCTGGGTCATATAGCCGGCGATAGTCACCGTACCGATCCCACGCTCCTTTAACCATTGGCCAAGCACGGTGCCCGTAAAACTCCCCGGCATCGTCTTTTCGACGAGGAGATCGTACGGGCGTCTTTTTACTTCAGTGTGAAGTTCCCAAGCCGGAGTCCCGGGCTGGAATGTTGTTGATCCGGCCGCGTGGCTCGTATGCTGGACCACGACAACAGGGATGTGCGCCGTGTGTGCTGCATCCATCGCCTTGAGGATATTCGGAAAACTTCCGTGCGGAAACGAGACCGGGAGTTTCCCGGTGAAATACCCGTTCTGGACATCAATGACTACCAGTGCCTCGTTATGCATCCTCTTCCTCCTTCATCCATTGTTCTGTAAGCCCGAAAGACATATAATTTCCCTTTGTATCCTGCTTCACTCTGTAAAGGAGAGCATCTCACAACCCCTTCAGCGGCTCAATCACCTGCTCGTCATCTGCCGCCGTATTATTTACCCGCTCCGATACCGGGTATGCCTCCATCCCCTCCGGAGGGTATGGCGATACGAGCCGGTGCATCTCATCAGCGGTAAGAGCATCGTGAGATAACCAGCGGATCTCGTCTTCCTGATGGAGGATTACCGGCATCCGGTTGTGGATGGGCGCCAGCAGGTTGTTGGGGGCGGTCGTGATGATCGTGTAGGTCTGGAGGGTTATTCCCGCCGGGTTCTGCCACACATCGTAGAGACCGGCAAAGGCAAAGACCGGGTCCTCTTTTTTGTGGATGTAGAACGGGATCCTGCGCCCCACGTCCTCTTTCCACTCAAAGAAACCGCTCGCAGGCACAAGGCAGCGTTTCGTTCTCAAAAGATCCCGGAACATCGGCTTCTCCGCGAGGCTCTCGGCCCGGGCATTGATCGGGCGGTTCGAGGTTTTGATGTCCCGTGCCCAGTGCGGCACGAGTCCCCACTGCATCAGGACTGTTTCTGCCCGCTCGTGCGCCACGATCACCGGGTTCGTGCTGCCCGGCGCTATATTGAAGTGAGACCGGAAACCAATGGACGGGTCCATCACCCGGAACCGACCGCAGAGATCATCGATGCAGAGAAGCGAGTACCGGCCGCACATGATAATCGTTCATTCTTGTGCAGGGGCTCATCAACCTTACGCTCTCTCGGGCGGCTTTTTGGCAGGGAGGGTACAAATCCCATTATGGCATTATTTTTTTTACAGTTCTTCTTTAGGACGTTTGTTATAATGCCACAGATGTGCGGAGAAAAACAAGTCTGCTGTGCAGCGTGGGACTCAGGGTCCGGTCTCGCAGGAGTTCCCGGGGGGTTCTGTTAAAGGGTTACGGGATCTCAGATTTTTTTTAAAAATGAGGGAGTGATTTAATCGTCCCGCATAGTGTTTACAGAGCCGTTTTTACGGGGCAAGGCCGAGTTGTTTCATGTATGTCTGGTTGTCCCAGAACAGGTACTCCTCGACCATGATCCCGTCTTTCCAGCGCCCGATCGTGCACATGGGGAGCTTGAAGGCTTTGCCGGTCGGTGGAATCGATGTCCCGTCCGGCAAGGGCATCGGCTTTGTAAACGTGCCCTCCATCTCCCCGACGACAGCGGTCCATTCCCCGGATCCGAACTTGACCGGGTGCTTTTTGATCCGGGTGTCGGGCGCATAGACAAACATCGCATCGAGATCCCTGATGTGCGTCTCGATACCGGTGGTCGTATGGCCGTCGGGCCAGTGGACAAGGATATCCTTTGCATGGCTCTTGTCCAGGTCATCCCATTTTCGCCCGGTAAAGACCCGGAAATCCAGGTCGTCGAAGGTCTTTATGTTCTTCTCAACATTCGTATCCTGTTTGTTCTCTTTTGCCATGGTTCTCAGTCCTCTTTTTTGAATATACTCCACAAGGATGGTTCTTTATTCGACGTTCTTACACGTTCACGAGGACATCTGTGCCGTCGGTTTTCACTTCATAGGCCGGCACATCATAGGTCTTGATCGAGCTCTGTGCCGCAGCAATACCCTCAAACATCTCACCCATCTCTTTTTTCACGTGTTCGGGACACCCGCTGAACTTCTGAGCGATCCCGGCCAGTTCGAGAACAGGTCCGGCAACCTTTTTACCGGTAGTTACATCGAATCTGGATGCGTGCATAGGACAGACGACAAGGGTTCCTTCCAGCCTGCCCCGGGCAAGACTGGCATTCTCATGGCCGCACCGGTCCCCGATAGCGTAGAACCTGCCCCCGACATTGGCAATGCAGAGTTCTTTTTCACCAGTCTCAACATGCTTCATCGTCCCGGGGGGTATATCCCCGGTCTTTGCAACCCTGACAAAACTCATACTTTCCGCCTCGAAAATCCGTTCTTTTCCGTTTAGTGCTGCACGTGGCTCCCGTCGCAGAACGGTTTGTTCTCCGATCTCCCGCACCGGCAGAGCGTGAGCCGGTTCCTGACCTTGTAGGGCGTCCCGTCGGCCGATACCACCGGGATCCCGCCCCGCACCCAGAGCGGCCCGTGCTCCCCGCGCGGAGGATACTCGATGATAACAATGGATCGCTCCAGATCCGGCTCGATGGTCTTCCCGGTCTTCTTATCAACAACGACAAGGCGCCCGGACGGGCAGTTGCAGCCCTCTTCTATGGCGATCTCTTTTGCCTTCGGGATATCAGATTGTTCCGTGAGGTTCCAGATCCCTCCGGCACGCATGCAGAACCGGGCGTGGACGCAGAGATTTTCGTAATCGTGCAGTTCCAGTTCCGGGCCTTTTATGACCCGCGGGTGCCGGAGATACGGCTCGTCCCCTGCGGTTTCCGTCCCTTCAAAGCCGATCTTCGCATGCATCCCGGTGCAGAAGGGTTTGTTCTCTGAATGGCCGCACCGGCAGAGGGCATAGGTCTCCTGCACAGGGTAGCGTTTCACTTCCCGCCAGGTCCGGCAATAGCCCTCGTCATCGTTGCAGATCTCCATCTGTATGAGCGGGACACCCCCGGTAACAATATACGGGCCGTTTTTGCTGACAACAACTTTCATATCATCCTGGTCAGCGGATTTCTTTTCTGCCATGTACACCAGATCAGGCTCGTCCGAGGCCGATCATGTAGCCGTACCGGGAGTACACTTCCTTTACCAGTTCACCGGCCTTCGGGTTGGCCCAGTCATGCATCCATTCGGAGACCAGCGATTCAACGGTGATCGGAACCACCCCGGCCTGAAGCATCCGCTCGATCCCGTACCTGTGGGCGTCGGGTGTCGAGTCGCCTCCCGCG
>JBAZHU010000145.1:0-4540 GCA_041652215.1 Methanoregula sp.
TGACGTACTCCATTAATTTTCTTTTTTGCATACACCTCTCCAACAGGACGGTTTTATTATACTTCCTTGCCCCGCCGTGCCCCGGGAGGGCCGTTATGGTGGGGACCCCTCGTTTTCCCAGAGTGATTGTCTCTTCCGGACCACTGAAAACAAGCGCACAACTGATCAGCAAGTCGGTACCACCCGCTTAAAAAAAAAAGAATAAATCCGGATTTCTTTACGGCACTCTCACTCAACAACCGCGTGGAGGATTACAACCTTCTCTTTTGGCCGGTCGCCCGGGTCGGTCTTTGTCTTCCCAATCTTGTCCACGACATCCATGCCTTCTACTACCTTCCCAAAGACCGGGTGTTTGTCGTCAAGGAAGTTGTTGTTGACAAGGTTGATGAAGAACTGCGATCCCCCGGTGTTCGGGCCGGCGTTTGCCATCGAGAGGGTGCCCCGGTCGTTCCGGTTGTGGTCTGTGAACTCATCCTTGATCGCGTAGCCCGGGCCGCCGCACCCGGTGCCGGTCGGGTCGCCACCCTGGAGCATGAACCCGGCGATCACGCGGTGGAAGATGATCCCGTCATAGTATCCTTTTTTTGCGAGCGTTTCAAAGTTGCCGGCGGTGACCGGCATATCAGGGTCGAGCGCGATGGTGATGGTACCCATGTTCGTTTCGAGCCGTACCCTTTTTCCGGGTTCCTGTGCTGGAGTCATGATTGCAAGGGAAATATGTGCGCCCGGGAGATATTCTTTGTTTTGTGCGAAAAAGGAACAGGTTTTTTTCCCCCGGTTCCCTGCCCGGCAACGGACGCCTCACACCATCTCTGCGTGCAGGATTGTCACGTTTTGGAGCGGCCGGCCTTTTTCACCGGTTGTTACGTTTACTATTGCATCCGCCACGTCCATCCCGTCAATCACCGTGCCAAAGACCGGGTAACCGGTGTCAAGGCGGTTGTTGTCCACGAGATTGATAAAAAACTGTGAGCCCCCGGTGTCCGGGAACCCGGTGTTTGCCATTGCGACCGTGCCCCGGAGGTTGTGGTTGTGGTCCGTGAACTCATCGGGAATGGTGTACCCGGGCCCGCCGTACCCGGTACCGGTCGGGTCGCCGGCCTGGATCATAAACCCGGGGATGACCCGGTGGAAGATAACGCCGTCGTAGTATCCTTTCTTTACGAGCGTTTCAAAGTTACCGGCGGTGACCGGCATATCAGGGTCGAGCGCGATGGTGATGGTACCCATGTTCGTTTCGAGCCGCACGGTATCCCATGAGGCAGGGACTGCGGACCGGGTCGCACCGGGAGAACCGGTGCCCGGTGTCGTTACGGTTGCCGCCGGGGCGGCTGCGGCAGTCCCGGCAGTCTGGGTGCACCCGGCAGAAAAGAGCAGGGCACCCGCGAGCAGGGCGAGGACGAGAACCGTCCGTTGCAGTGTCATGAAGTACCCGGTTCTGCCCGGTGTGAAAAAAAGGTTGTGGGAAAAAAAACAGTTCAGGGGGATTTTGGCGCATCTTCGGGTTTGCGGCCGAAGACATAGAGCCCGGCGAGCACGATAATGATGGAGACAACACCGGTCGCTATGATCCATCCGCCCTGGGTGGTCGATGCCACGTAGTCGCTTGCCGCCACATCGATCCCGAGGACTGCGACCGTGTTACCGGTTGAATCCGCTGCTGAATCATCGATCGGGGCGTAGGCGGACATGAACGATCCCCACGAATCCGCGTAGGGTGCCGGGGAAGCGGTCGGGCCCGAGAGGGCAGCAAAGATTTGCATCTTATCCGGGGACGTGTCGGCCTGCCCGATCCGTGCCGACCCCTGTGGGTCGTAGGTATAAAGGTCGTCGACAAGGAATGTGGCGGACTTATCCGTCGTGTTCACCGTAACGATATACGCATTGATAATGCCGTCGTTCATGCTGCGCATCGTACGGAGTTTCTTTGCGATGGTGAGGTACTGCGTTGAGTTCTCATCCCCGGGTCTGATACCTTGGATCTCGCTTGCATTGATCTGCGCCGCCATGACGCCTGCTGTGGATTTGAGTCCCCACTGTGCGGTATCCTTGAGCGCCGCGTTCGAATGAGTGTACGCAAACGCCGTCAGACTGGCAATGATCACTACAGCAATAACTGCAGCGACAACGAGTTTTGTTGAACGTGAACAGGATTGTGCCATATCAGCATCGCCTCCTTAACAAAGTGCCCATCCCGAATACAGCCGCAAGAACGCCGAGGACAAGGATTGGTTCCGGCGCCGGGGACGGGGTTGGCGTGGGTACCGGGGCTGCCGCAAGCGTGGCCGCGAGCGGTGCGGTCTGGCCCGAAGTTACGGTCGTTGTCGTGGTGTAATCGACATAGCCTGTTTCCGAGAGGCGGATCACGTGGTCGCCCGGTGACAGATCCGTCACGGTGACCGGGGTGTAGCCACGGAACAGGTTGTCGACATACGTCTCCGCGTTCGTGGGAGACGAAGCAATAGCAATACCGCCGGTCTGCTGGACCGGGGTCGGGCTTACTCCTTTTGGTGACAGGGTCGCGGGGATCGAGGTTACGCTGTTTGCCTTGATGTAGATGGTGTTCATCCAGTCATTGTATCCCGAAGCAGTTACTTTGAAGAGGTGGTTTCCCGACGTAATTCCGGATTGCTGGAAGATCCCGGCAGAGTTCGTGGTCCCAAGCAATGCGCTGTCCATGTACACCTTTGCTCCTGGTACTGAAGTGAGGGTGAATGAGCCATAGATTGCCGTCGACATCATAACCGGCAGGTTCTGGGACTGGCCGGCCGTAACCCCGACGGTCGTGGAATAATCGTTGTATCCCGAAAGTTTGAGCACGATCTGGTGGCTGCCCGGGTACAGGCTGACGGTCAGCGGAGTCTTCCCGTAATACGTGCCATCGGCATACACCGATGCATAATCCGGGTTCGAGGTCACGTATACCGTGCCGGTCTGGTGGGGCTGGGGTGACTGGCTGAGAACCGGGTAATAGGTCGCCGTCTGCCCGGCGTACACATTGACAAGCGCAGTGTCCGGAGTGTACCCGGAGAGCGTGGCCTTCAGCGAGTAGGAGCCCTGCGTCAGGCTCTGTATGGTCAGCGGGGCGTATCCCTGGAAATTCCCGTTTAAGTAGATCGCGGCTCCGCTGGGACTGGACTGCGTATAGATTGACCCGGTCGTGACCGGCGGGACAGTTGTTATTATTGTCGTAGGTGCTGTCGTGAGCGGGTTTAAGGTCGCGTAGACCGCGACATGCTCGTTGTCCGCCGGCATGCGGGAGAGGCTGCCCGACCATTCTTTGTAGCCGGACTTTGTCACCGTTATGGTACTTACCGGTGTACCGGTTGTCGCTACTGCCACCGAGAGGATGCCCCCGGCGGTCTGGCCTTCGTAGCTGCCATCGAAATAGACCGCTGCACTGTCAACGTTACAGTGCACATCGATCCAGCCCTTGCCGCTCCCGATCGTGATAATCGGCTCCGTGGTTGCCCGGGTCGTCGGTTCGGTTGTCTTTATCGTTGTCGGTTCAGTGGTCTTTACCGTTGTTGGTTCGGTTGTTTTCTCGGTTGTCGGTGCCGTGAGCGTCGGCAGAAGGGTCGGTTCCGTCGTTGTCTCGATGATCACCGGGCCCGGTTCCAGCGGGATATAATCGGCAGCCGCTGCAAGCGGGGCAAGTACGATCAGGCAGAGTGCCAGCACAAGCACTACTACAAGCAGTTTTTTCGTCACACTATCTCTTCCTGTAAGTATACATCTGGCAGATCCTGCTATAAATAAAAGAGGGATTTGTGGGGAACTCCCGGAAAATCCGGTTCTGGAGTTCCGGCCGTATTTCCTGCAAGCGGTGCGGTCGTTTACGTGCGGGAAAACCCGTTTATGACCCCGGCGAGCCGGTGCATGCCTTCCGTGATCTTTTCTTCGTCTGCACTGGAGAAGTTGAGCCGGATCGTATCGTCGCCGCCGCCGTCAATGAAAAACGGCATCCCGGGCAGTACCGCAACCTTCTTTTCAATTCCTTCGCGGAACACTTTCATGGCAGAACGTCCCGGGGGAAGCGTCGCGGTTAAAAACATCCCTCCTTCAGGAGTCGTGTGGGTAAGGCCGGGCATCAGGTCGTCGAAAAGATCGCACATGAGCCGGCACTGACGGCCGTAGACCGCGACAATTTTTCTGATGTGGAAGTCGAGGTCATGCGTTGCCAGGTAGCGGGCAAGGATCTGCTGGCAGAGGAAGTTCGAGTGCAGGTCTGCTGCCTGCTTTGCGGTATTGAACGCGGAAAGAACCTCCTTTGGGGCATACATCCACCCGATCCGCATGCCCGGCGCGGTGATCTTGGAAAACGACCCCGAGATCACGGCCTTTTTTGGGAGGTAGTATTTTACCGGGCGCCGGGGCTTGCCGTCAAAGAAGAGTTCGCCAAAGGCGTCGTCCTCGTAAAAGACAGTATCCGTACCTTCGAGGATCCCGGCGATCTCCCTGCGCCGGTCCTGAGCGTATGTGCAGCCAGAAGGGTTCTGGGAGTTGGGGATGCCATAGAAGAATTTTACCGGCGTCTTTT
>JBAZHU010000146.1:0-4515 GCA_041652215.1 Methanoregula sp.
ACGTCCATGATCTCTGCCGGTGAGATCTTGCGTTTGTCACAGACCTTGGTGTTGAGGTGGACGACCACCTGCATATTCTCCATATCGGTGGTGATATCCCCGAATTCGTGGAGCGGTGCTGCCTCAATCTGCCAGCTGACTTCCCGTGCCTTGTCCCGGTCGATACCGAAATCGGGTTCAAGGAAGACCGTCATTGTCGGGGTACTGGGCTCCTTTCGCGCATCCATGATCTCGATGAGCCGGGGCAGACCCAGCGTCACGTTAATTTCCGCGACACCGGCGTAGTGGAAGGTACGCATCGTCATTTGCGTGCCCGGTTCACCAATCGACTGCGCGGCGATCACGCCGACTGCCTCGCAGGCCTCGATACGTGTGGAGAGATATTCTTTTATGACCCTTTCCAGGATTTCCTTGAACTGGGCATCGGCGATCTCTTTCCCGTCGAGAAATGTTCGCAGCTGATCTTTTGTTTTCTGCGGGAGGTCTGCGGCCCCGATCTTCTTTTCGTACTTGTCCGGGATCATATTATACCTCCTCCTTGAGCACTGCCTCAACAATGCCCTTGACATCCACCGGGTCCCCAAATGCACTCTTCGTGGGGTCGGTGCTGTCTTCGCCGTACTGGAACTGGATAATCCGCCCGCCGGTTGTCCGCACGGTGCCATCGTAGGCAACCTTGAGATCCTGCAGTGCGTTGATCATACGACGCTGGAGGTACCCGCTCTGGGAAGTACGGACTGCCGTATCGACAAGCCCTTCACGGCCACCAATAGCATGGAAGAAGAACTCGGTCGGATTTAAGCCGCCCTTGTAACTATGTGCAATGAACCCGTGGGCATCGGCGCCACGGTCACCTTTCTTGAAGTGCGGGAGGGTACGGTCGTCGTAACCTCTGACGATACGCTCACCACGGACAGACTGCTGGCCGATACAACCGGCCATCTGGGTCAGGTTCAGCATCGAACCCCGGGCGCCTGAAACTGCCATCACGACAGCGCTGTTCCCGAGACCGAGGTGGCGGCCTGCAATCTGACCGGTCTGGTCACGGGCTTTCCCGAGCACCTGCATGATCTGCATTTCAAGAGTTTCTTCAATGGTACGCCCGGGCATCGGTTCGAGCTGGCCATCTTCGTAGATCTTGATCCGGCGGGAGACATCGACCGTGGCAGTCTTTAAGACATCGTCAATCTGGCCGTATTCGGTCTTGGAGAGGTCTTCATCATCAATACCGAACGAGAACCCATCGATCATGATACCACGGATGGAGAGTTTTGTCACCTGGTCGATGAACTCTGTCGCACGCTTCATGCCCTGCTGGCGGATGATACGGTTGACGATCTGGCCGTCAAACGCACCGATCGCCTTCTTATCGATGGTACCCATTTCCAGTTTGCCATCGAAGATCCGGACATAGGCATCACGCTCGCAGAGCTCCTTTTTGCAGACATCGCAGTTCTGGCAGGAACTTGCCTTGAAGACCATGTTCAGGCTCTCGGGCAGAACCTGGGAGAATACCTGTTTGTTGCTCCAGTATTCGACACCGTTCTCGGTTTTTCCGGCCTGGGGCATGTGCTCTATTTTGATGGGTTTTAAGAGGTACAGGGTTTCTTCTTTGTTGAACCAGCGCATATCGTGGGTCAGCATGAAAATACCCGAGATATGATCGTGGATACCTCCGATAATCGGGCCGCCGAAACGGGGAGAGAGAATGTTTTCCTGCACAGCGCAGAGAAGCGCTGCTTCTGCCCGTGCCTCCTCGGTCTGGGGCACGTGGAGGTTCATTTCATCCCCATCAAAGTCGGCGTTGTAGGGAGGGCATACCGCCGGGTTGAGCCGGAAAGTCCGGCCTTCCATGACTTTTACCCGGTGTGCCATGATGCTCATCCGGTGCAGTGAAGGCTGCCGGTTGAACAGCACAATATCGCCGGCGCGCAGCTGACGCTCGACGGTCCAGCCGGGTTCGATCATATCGGCGACCGTGTCAAGGTTGTCCGCGCCCAACCGGAGCCGGCGGTTGTCCGGCCGGATTACGTAGTTTGCGCCACAGGGGGCGTTGACATCCGCCCGGACCGGACCGGTTCTTGCGATCTGCTTGAGTTCCTCAATATTGTAGGCAGTGACCCGTACGGGGATCGTCATCTCGTTTGCAACCGCCCGCGGGATACCGACCTCGGTAACCGAAAGGTTGGGATCGGGAGAGATAACGGTACGTGAGGAGAAGTTCACACGCTTACCGGACAATGAACCACGGAACCGGCCGTCCTTTCCCTTGAGACGCTGGGACAGGGTCTTTAAGGGCCTGCCGCTGCGGTGGCGGGCCGGCGGGCAGCCGGCAACTTCGTTATCGAGGTAGGTCGTCACGTGGTACTGCAGCAGTTCCCAGAGATCCTCGATGATCAGTTGGGGCGCCCCTGCATCCTGGTTCTCCTTGAACCGCTGGTTGATACGGATGATATCCACGAGCTTGTGGGTAAGATCGTCTTCCGACCGCTGCCCGTTCTCAAGGATAATCGATGGCCGCATAGTGACCGGCGGTACCGGGAGAACGGTGAGGATCGTCCATTCGGGCCGGGCAACTTTCGGGTTGATCCCAAGGGGGATGAGATCCTCGTCCGGAATCTTTTCGAGGCGCGCACGGATATCGGCGGGCGTAAGTTTATGTTCGACCTTCTTGCCCTCTTCAACCATCACTTCGGAGAACGTGGTCGGCTTCTCGAAGTTAATCTTGAGTTGCTGTTCTCCACAGTGCGGGCAGATGCGCTCCTTTTTCACATCCTTTTCGGAGATCTGGTCGCCGGTCTGGTCCTCGTCGGTCCCGACCACTTTTTCCACTTCGTCCGGAGACAGGAGCACCCGGCCGCACGATCGGCAGGTGACACGCAGGAGTTTCCGGATAAGCCGCGTGTATCCAACGTGGATAACAGGCTTTGCAAGCTCAATGTGCCCGAAATGCCCGGGGCAGTCGCTCGCCTTCTGGTCGCAGGTCTTGCACCGCAGCCCCGGGTCGATAACACCGAGGTTTAAGTCCATAAGCCCCTGCGGGTACGGGAAGCCGTCATCATCGTAGGTGTCGGCCCAGATGATCTTCCTGACACTCATCTCCCGGATCTCTTTTGGGGACAGTAATCCGAACTCGATTTTTCCGATTCTCTTTGGGCTTGGCATGACGCACCTCCTATACGACGTCCTCTAATCTCAGGCGGGGTGCTATCCCCATGCTCTTCATCTCATCCAGCAGGAGCTTGAATGCGTAACTCATCTCGACCGGGTAGATATCGGTCTCGTTACCGCAGGCAAGACACCGGGTCATATTGCGCTTGCGGTCGAGCATCGCCACCATCCCACACCGGGCGCACACGTATTCCTGCACCTTGTCCGACTCGTCGAGCAGACGCTCCTTTAATGCCATGGCGGCGCCGTGGCCGATCATGACATCACGCTCCATCTCACCGAACCGGAGACCGCCTTCACGGGCACGACCTTCGGTCGGCTGGCGGGTGAGCACCTGCACCGGCCCACGGGACCGGGCGTGCATCTTCGAGGATACCATGTGGTACAGTTTCTGGTAATAGATCACGCCGATGTAGATATCGGCCTTGAATGCTTTGCCGGTGATACCGTCATACATCACTTCACGACCGGTGTGGGAGTAGCCAAGTTTTTTGAGCGAGGCACGGAGGTCGGCTTCAATTTCGCCGCCAAACGCGGTAGCGTTGATCCGCCTGCCTTCCAGTGACCCGACTTTACCACCGATCATCTCAAGCATATGCCCGATGGTCATACGGCTCGGGATTGCATGCGGGTTGATGACAAGGTCAGGAGTGAGTCCGCTCTCGGTAAAGGGCAGGTCTGCCTGATCTGCAATCAGGCCGATAACCCCTTTCTGCCCGTGCCGGGACGCGAACTTGTCGCCGATCTCGGGCACACGCAGGTCGCGGGTCCGCACCTTGACAAGTCTTGAGCTGTTCTCTCCTTCGGTAATAATGACCGTGTCAACGATACCATGCTCGTTGCTCCGCATGGTGACCGATGTGTCGCGGCGCTTTTCTACCGCTATGAGTTCCCCGGAGGGTTCCTCAAGGAACCGGGGCGGGGAGGTCTTACCAATCAGGACATCCTTTTCTGCAACAACCGTTTCGGGGTTAATGACACCATCCTCATCAAGGTTCTTGTAGGAATCTGCACCGTGTGCCCCGCTGACCTCTTCATCCGGCACTTCGATCCGGTCGATCTGGCCACCGGGATACCGGCGCTCTTCGCCTTCGTAGGTTCTGAAGAAATGGGAACGCCCGAGGCCCCGGTCGATCGAGGCCTTGTTAAAGATGAGCGCATCTTCAATGTTGTACCCCTCGTAGGACAGGATGGCAACCACAAAATTCTGCCCGGCAGGCCGGTCGTCCGATCCGATCAGTTCGGACGTCTGGGTGTGGGTGAGTGGTTTCTGTACGTAATGGAGCTGGTGGCCCCGGGTATCGGGGCGGAGCTTCATGTTCGCCGAGCCAAAACCGAGCGCCT
>JBAZHU010000147.1:0-4506 GCA_041652215.1 Methanoregula sp.
CCACGGATATTTTTCCCGACATTATACAACGGTTGTGCTTCCGGGGAAATAGCCGGGATCTGCGGGCAGGATCCCCACAGTGTCTCTTGTGAAGACACAAAAAAAATCAGGAAGTCCCGGTTGCACTGGGGCTTGCAGCCCCGGCAAATCCGCCGGTCCTCCGGATGTACCGTTCAGGTCTTTTTTTTAAAGGCCAAATTTTTATCCGTCCGTGTGCCGAACGCTATGCATATGACCAAAACAAATCGGTACGGCCTCCTCCTGGGCCTGATACTAATCGTCTGTGTGTTTCTTGCCGGCTGTTCAAGCCAGTCCACTACAACAACGACCACGACAGTTCCCACCACCCAGGCCGGAGCAAAATATACCGCCGGCGATATTGTCGCTATGACCTCATCATCGCAATCAGGGGTATGGCTGATCATGTCCTATGACTCTAAAAAGGATCAGTACGAGCGCGCGGTGATCGTGAAGAATTCCGATGGATCATGGGGCCACCGGACAACAGACAAAACAGAAACATTCCCCCGTGCTGAACTGGAGAAAGTGTACCCGGCAAAACTCTCCCATGTATCCGTGACATCAGTTCCCGTTATGACACCAACGATCGCCACCACAGCAACAACTGCGGTCTCAGGAAGCGGACCGTCAATGACTGCGATCTCCCCCACAAGCGGGGCAACCAGTACGAGCGTGAGTCTCACAATCACCGGGAACAACTTCCAGAGCGGGGCAACGGTACGCCTGATTCAGCCGGGACATCTCCCGGTACTCGCTACAGGTGTTTCAGTCTCATCAACCCAGATTACCTGTACCCTCGCGTTGAGCAGCCTGGATGCAGGAACTGCAAACGTTCAGGTCACAAATCCTGACGGCCAGTCGACCTCCATGATGAGCGCGTTTACTATCGGTGCAGCGTCCCCGACAATCTCCAGCATCAGCCCCACGAGCAGCGATCTTGGCGAATCCGTTACCCTGACGGTAAACGGCCAGAACTTTAATAATATTATCTCGGCAAATCTTATCCTGTCTGCTTCAGGTACCCAACAGATCCAGTGTACCGGTATCTCGACATCAGGGACTACCACCAAACTTACCTGCAATCTTGCAATTTCATCATCTGCAACACCGGGAACATATGTTGTGAAGATCCTTGAGGATGGCGGATTGACGGGAACCTCAACTTCGACGTTTACCATCAATAATTCAACAGCCTGATTTTTTTTGCTAAATCCAGGGTACGGGTGGAAAGGGTAACCGTATGGATCCTCTCATTTTTTCTTCCCTGATCCTTGCCATCACCGGAAGTGTGATAGGGGTTGCCTCCGGCTTTTTCGGGCTCGGCGGCGGTTTTCTCATGATCCCGGTACAGTACTGGCTGCTTACCTCCATGGGAGTTGATCCAACGCTGGCGCTCCGGATCGCATTTGGCACCAGCCTTGCAGTGATACTGCCGACAGCACTCTCCAGTACCTGGGGCCATCACTGCCGGGGCTGCGTGCTGCTGCGCCCCCTTGCGATGATGGTGATTCCCGGGATCATCGGCAGCTTTGCCGGTGCAGCGATCGCTGCCCATGCGCCCGGCAGGCTCATGGCGGTTCTCTTTGGAGTGCTGCTCTTTCTTGCCGCAGTACGGATGTTTTTCCATATACCCGCCGGCAAGGAACCGGCTCCTTGTAGCACAGGGGTGTACCTGCCGTGGGGCTTTGCCTTTGGTCTCGTCTCAGGGCTGTTTGGTATCGGCGGTGGCATTGTCATGGTACCGGTGATGACGACCGTTCTTGGCATTCCCCTCCGTCAGGCTATCGGCACCTCGACAGCATTCATGCTCTTCTCTTCAGCGAGCGGTATTATCTCCTATGTCATCAACGGTCTTGATGTTGCCGGCCGGCCCCCGTATTCGTTGGGTTACGTCAATGTCGCGTACTGGTGCGTTCTTGTAGCGGCAAGCGTTCCTTTTGCCCAGCTTGGTGTCCGCGCCGCCCATACAATATCACCGGGGAAGATCAAACTGCTCTTTGTAATCCTCATGGTTGGGATCGGACTCTACATGATCCTCGGAAGCGGGTAAAGGGGGATCCTGATACATTCGGTCTCCGTATACCTTCCACCGGTATTATTTCATGGAACCCGGGCGTCACGATTGTATTTCGGGAAATTTAACAACATTTATATGTCTGCCAAAAATAGTATACCCGCATACAATGAAAACCGAGCGTCATTACGGCAGACTCATCGCGTCCCTGGCAGCCTGTCTTATTCCCGGATATTTCGCGCTCTACCTTTTCACTACTTCTATTGCCACCTGGTACTCCGGCCTGGTGAAACCGGCCTTTGTTCCCCCCGATCTCATTGTTTTTTATGCGATCATCATTATGTTCAGTCTCCTGGGTTTTACGCTGTACACTATCTGGAACGCCGGTCTTGCCAATCACGAAGTCCGGACTGCCCTCATGATTTTCCTGTTCGATCTGATCCTGTTTTTCCTCTGGTTTGTTGTCTTTTTCTCCATGCAGGCGGCATTTTTAGGGCTGATCGTTATGATGATGGTCATTGCCGCGACGCTCTGCACGCTTGTACAGGTCCTTGGGTCAACGGTAAGTTCTGCATTCTTCCTGGTTCCGTACCTGATCCTGTTGCTGATTTTCTGTTACGCAAACCTGCAGATCGTCTGGATGAATCCCGGGCTCCCTGCATGGGGAAGTATCCTGTAGATCGAGCTGTTCGGACTCTTTTTTTGTGCAGTACCGAAACGATTATTCCCTGCGATACGCCACACTCTACTTGTCAGTTAAAGGAGTGATATTTACGGACCGATACGTATGCACCATCTGCGGGCATGTTTACAATCCTGAAAAAGGCGAACCGTTGCAGGACATCAAAGCCGGTGTCGACTTTGCCGATCTGCCGGCAGACTGGGCCTGCCCGGTTTGCTTTGCGTCGAAAGACCAGTTCAAAAAAGAGGAGTGACTGCTGATTCCTATGGTTTCCCGCGAACTTGTTTCCGGTGTGCACTGGGTCGGGGCATTCGATTTTGACCGGAGGATCTTCGATGAACTGATCCCGCTGCCGGAAGGGACGAGCTACAACGCGTATCTCGTATTCGGCAGCGAAAAGACCGCACTCATCGATACGGTCGACCCGGCAAAGGAGTACGACCTCATCTCGAACCTTGTAAAACGGGGTGTCGAACGCATCGATTATGTAGTGATCAACCATGCCGAGCAGGACCATTCCGGCTCGCTCCCGATGATCCTGGAGTTCTACCCGGATGCACAGGTGGTAACGAACGCAAAGTGCCGGGATCTCCTGGTCGCCCTGCTGCACATCCCGCAGGATCGCTTTACGATAATCGCTGACGGGGAGACCCTGTCGCTCGGGAACCGGACGCTCCGGTTTTTTATCACGCCGTGGACCCACTGGCCCGAGACCCAGATCACGTACCTTGTCGAGGATAAGATCCTCTTTTCCTGCGATCTCTTCGGGTTCCACGCTGCCACAAGCGAATTGTTCATATCGGATGAAGCATGGGCATACCGCTCTGCAAAACGGTATTATGCAGAGATCATGATGCCGTTCCGCGGGAGCATCAAAGGTTACGTGGAGAAAGTCCGGGGGCTTGCCCCGGCAATGATCGCGCCCAGTCATGGCCCGGTCAACAAAAACCCGACGTTTATCCTTGACGCGTACGCCGACTGGGTATCGGATACCGTCAAAAATGAGGTTGTCATCCCGTACGTCTCGATGCACGGCAGCACCGCAAAGATGGTGGAGCATCTCACCGGGGCCCTCATCACCCGGGGGATCGTGGTCAGGCCCTTCAATCTCACCCGGACCGATATCGGGGATCTCGCGTTCGCCCTTGTCGACGCGGCGACTATCGTGATTGCAACGCCGACCGTTCTCTTCGGCCCGCATCCCACGGTTGTTTCCGCAACGTATCTTGCAAATGCACTCCGGCCCAAGACCCGGTTTGCGTCCGTGATCGGTTCCTACGGGTGGGGCGGGAAGAGCGTCGAGACGATCACCAAGATGCTCGACCATGTCAAGGTCGAACTGATTCCCCCGGTCATGGTTCTGGGGGAGCCCGACGAGAAAACGATGCAGGCCCTTGATCGGCTGGCTGACGAAATCTTAAAGAAGCATAAAGAGCTCAACATCGTGTGAGGAAAGGAGCAGGTATGACCAAACTTTTCGAGGTTTACAAGTGCAGCGTCTGCGGGAACACCATCATGGTTGTCGGTGCGGCCGGAGGCACGCTGGTATGCTGTGGGCAGCCGATGGTGCTCCAGCAGGAAAAGACTGCGGACCAGGGGAAAGAGAAACATGTGCCGGTTATCGAGAAGACCGCAACAGGAATTCTTGTGAAAGTCGGTTCCGTGCCCCACCCGATGGATGAGAAGCACTACATCCAGTGGATAGAGGTCCGTTCCGGGGACGACTCCTTCATCAGGTGGCTTCAGCCCGGTGAGAAAGCCGAAGCCGAATTCCCGATCCATGACACGA
>JBAZHU010000148.1:0-4437 GCA_041652215.1 Methanoregula sp.
CCGCACTCGCCCGGGGTATCTTAGAGTGGACAAACGATCCCGCAATCAAGGATGTCTACCTGACCTACGACAGGACGCTTCTTGTCAACGATTCCCGTCAGAAAGAAGCCAAGAAGCCTCACGGTCGTGGCGCACGCAAGAAGTTCCAAAAGTCTTATCGTTAAACAAAAGATATATGAGAGGTCGAAAATCTTGATACCCGTACGATGTTTTACCTGTGGAAAAACCATTTCCACAGCGTGGGAAGAATTTAAGGCGCGGCGGGAGAAAGGCGAGGATCCTAAAAAGATCCTCGACGATCTCGGTATCACCCGATACTGCTGCCGGCGCATGCTTCTGACACACAAAGAGATCATTGATGAGCTCAACCCGTACCAGTGATATGACCGAGGGGTCGTAGGGTAGCCTGGTCTATCCTATTGCGTTCGGGACGCAGTGACCTGAGTTCAAATCTCAGCGACCCCATTTCCAAACAGCAAACAATGGAACAATTTTAGAGGACAAGGAATGCAGACGCAGGTTTACACCCGGTATGAACGGGCGAGGATTATTGGAGCAAGGGCTCTGCAGATATCAATGGGTGCTCCGTTACTCGTCACTACTTCACGGATCGATCCTTTGGAGATCGCTATCGAGGAATTCAACGCGAACACTATCCCCATTACGGTAAAGAGACGATGAGAGGAACGGTGCATGACGACCATTGAGGCAATCGAGCTGCGGATGATCCTTGACAGCCGGGGAAACCCGACGGTCGAAGCCGAGATCTTCACGACCGGTGGTTTTGGCCGGGCCGCAGCCCCGAGCGGTGCAAGCACCGGTGCGGCGGAAGCAAAAGTCCTGCCCCCGAAAGCGGCAATCGACAATGCCATCCAGAACCTTATTCCTGCACTCATCGGGATGGATGCGTCCGATCAGGAATGTTTTGACGATCAGCTCCGTGATATCGACGGAACGGAAAATTTTTCCGGGATCGGGGCTAACGTGGCCGTCGCACTCTCTCTTGCAAATGCAAAGGCAGCTGCGTCAGGGCTTGGGCTCCCGCTCTTCCGGTACCTGGGCGGGGCGTTTGTCAACGAGATGCCGCTCCCGCTCGGTAACGTTATTGGCGGCGGTGCGCATGCGGCAAACGCAACCGAGATCCAGGAATTCCTGATTGTCCCGGGAGGCGCAGCGGATGTCGAGGAGGCAGTCTTCGCGAACGCTGCCGTCCACAAAAACGTCAAGGAACTCTTAAAGAAAAAGGGAATTGCTGCCGGCAAGGGTGATGAGGGTGCATGGGCACCGCAGATTGACGATGCCCTCGCATTTGAGCTCATTGCCGAGGCAACCGGACATGTGGAAGACGAGATGAATGTCTCGGTCGACATGGGTATCGACGTAGCAGCGAGCCAGATGTGGACCGGCGACGGGTACAAGTACCGCGACCGTGTCCGCTCGACCGAGGACCAGATCGCGTATATCGCCGAGCTCGTCGACAAATACAACCTTGTCTATGTCGAAGATCCTCTCCACGAAGACGACTTCGATGCGTTTGCAGAACTCAACCGCCAGGTTGGCGACCGCTGCCTGCTGTGCGGGGACGACCTCTTTGTTACCCAGGTCGACCGCATCGAGAAGGGTATCGAGACCGGTTCTGCAAACTGCGTCCTCATCAAGCCAAACCAGGTCGGGACATTATCCGACACGTTCGAGGCAGTCCGCCTCGCCCATTCCAGTGGTCTGGATACGGTGATGAGTCACCGGTCCGGCGAGACCACGGATACCACCATTGCACACCTCGCCACCGCGTTTTCCTGCGTCTTCTTAAAATGCGGGGTAGTAGGCGGCGAACGCATAGCCAAATTAAACGAACTCATTCGCATAGAGGAACAACTATGACCCCAGTAAACGAGATGGAAATCGAATTAAAGGAACCGCTCATCCCCGTCGAGGAATACCTTGCCGCTGGCGTCCACATCGGCACCCAGCAGAAAAGCGAGGACATGAAGAAGTTCATCTACCGCGTCCGCGGCGATGGACTCTATATCCTTGATATCCGCGAGACCGACGCCCGGATCAAGACCGTTGCAAAATTCTTAAACCAGTACGAGGCACCCGATGTCCTCGTCGTCACCTCCCGGCAGTACGGCCAGTACCCGGCAAAGAAGTTTGCCGACACCATCGGCGCGATGTCCGCGACCGGCCGGTTCATCCCGGGTCTCTTAACCAACCCGGTGCTTGACGGTTACATCGAGCCCAAAGTCATCGTCGTTACCGACCCGATCGGCGACGCACAGGTCATTAACGAGGCCGTCCAGTGCGGTATCCCGGTAGTGGCACTCTGCGACACGAACAACATGACCAAGTTCGTCGATCTTGTGATCCCCACGAACAACAAGGGCAGGAAAGCGCTCTCGATGATCTATTTCCTCCTGACGCGCGAGATGCTGCGCCTGCGTGGGATCTCGACGGCCCTTACCCAGGAAGATTTCGAAACTGAGATCTGATGCGATCCTCTTTTTTGGATCGATCGTTAGATATAACAGTACGACCAGAGGGTTGATCCGATGAAGACGCGTCCATGCGCTGTTTGTGGCATGTTCTATCCCAAGGACCCCTCCCATCTCGGACAGCTTCTGGAACGTTTCTTTTCCGGAACCGTCCCGGGGGGGAATTCCCTGGGGATCGTATGCCCGCATGCCGGGTACGTCTACTCCGGGCAGGTAGCTGCCAACGCGTTTTCCACAATCGCTCCTGATTTTTCCGGAACGTTTGTTGTGATCGGGCCATCCCATCACGGGTATCTCACGAGCGTCTCTGCACTGCCCTGGGAAACCCCCCTCGGGATTGTTGATACCGATACGGAGTTTATCAGGGCGCTGGATATCGGGATCGACGAGGCTTCCCATGCGGATGAGCATTCGATCGAGGTGCAGATGCCGTTTATCAAGTACCGGTTCCCGAAATCAGCGGTCGTGCCCGTGATGATGGGTGAGCAGGATCCTGCCCATGCCGCGGCGGTTGCAGAAAAGATTGTCGCTGCACAACGGCTGACAAAACGGGATATCCGGATTGTCGCATCCAGCGATTTCTCGCATTACGTGCCCGAGGCCCAGGCAAAGGATGGCGATCTCTACGCGATCGATGCGCTTACAACGCTTGACGTGAAGGAATTCTACCGGCGTATCCGGGAAAAAAGGGTCACGGCCTGCGGGTACGGCCCGATCAGCGCTATGGTCTCCTCGTGCATGTGCATGGGGGCACGATCCGGGCGGTTGATCCGCTACGGGACCAGCGGCGATGTTTCGGGCGACCATAACGCAGTCGTGGGGTACGCAGCCATTGCGGTGATGTAGGTTGGCAACGTGGAGTGCGCCGGGCAAGGTATTTCTGTTCGGCGAGCATGCAGTGGTGTACGGTAAACCCGGCATCGCCATGGCGATCAAGCCCCGGGTCTTTGTCACGGTCAGGAAGTCACGGCGTCCCCAGCGGGCAAAATCCCCCTATATTGACGGGTGCTTTGAAGCGATGGGCGTTGCCGGGAGCGTGTATATCAACTCGCAGATCCCCAGTTCTTCGGGTCTTGGGTCATCTGCGGCGGTAACGGTTGCAACGCTGTCGGCCATAAACGACGAGTTTGCCATCGGTAAAAACCGTGAAGATATTGCAAACATGGCATTCGAGATTGAAAAAACAGTGCAGAAAGGGCGGGCGAGCCCCACGGATACCACGGTTTCCGCCTACGGGGGAATCGTGCTTATTACCGGCGGATCGCGCCGGCGCCTCCCTCCCCAGAATATGCATCTTGTCATCGGCGATTCGATGGTCTCGCACAGTACGTCAAAGATGGTCGAGCAGGTTTCCGACCTCAAAAAGACGAATCCGAAGATTGTCGATCCGATCCTGGACGCGATCGAAGGTGTAGGCCTTGCGGCGATTCACCATTTAAATAACCCCAAGGAACTGGGCAGGTACATGAACATGAACCACGCGCTGCTCGATGCGCTCGGGGTCGGGCACCCGCAGCTCTCCCGGCTCGTGCTCGCTGCCCGTTCGGCAGGGGCGTATGGTGCAAAGACTACAGGAGCCGGTGGCGGGGGCTGCATGGTGGCTCTTTGCGCAAAACCGCTCCTGCACCGGGTCGCGCACGCAATCCAGACCTGCGATGCACGGGCGATCGTGACCGCTATCGATACCGAGGGAGTACGGAAGGAGAAGAATGTCTGACCGTGTCATTCTCAAGCTGGGCGGCAGCGTAATCACGGACAAGGGTGCGGACTGCGCGATCAACCGGACTGCGCTTGCCGGGATTGCGGCGGCCATTGCCGGGGCCGGCAAGACTCAGATTGTCGTTGTCCACGGCGCCGGTTCCTGCGGTCATCCCGAGGCACACCGGTACCACCTTGACTGTGGCGCAGCGGCCGGGCAGACGGAAGGGATCTTCGTCACCCACCG
>JBAZHU010000149.1:0-4436 GCA_041652215.1 Methanoregula sp.
CATGATCCATTTCCGTTTTTTCCACAGGACAATACCCGCGATAAGAATGATAACACCGCCTATGAGGGGGTAGAACGAACTGATACCTCCGCCGTTACTGCCGGAGAAAAGGGAGGTTGTGCTACTGCTGCTGCCCATCCCGCCCGGGCCACCGCTCATCCCGCCGGGTCCGCTCATGGAACTGGAGGAACTTGATGAAGTCTTGGAACTGCTGCTGGTGGCAGAACTGCTCCCTGAACTTGTAGAGAGATCGAGGGTCTTTGTGAGACTGAAGTCGTTACCGTCCGAATCTTTCCAGGTGACCACAAGCGGGACCGCTGACAGATCGCTGCAGGTAAACGTTACATCGAAACTTCCGGAATCATCCGATGCAATACTCCCGATGGCATACTCAGGATAGGTACCTGTAGCTTTTGCCGGTGAGCCAACGGTTACGATCACCCCGGTTGCATCGGTGACACCGGCATTTGTGATATCACCGGTAACTTCATAGGTCGTTCCAGACGTTGTGAGCGCAACGTTGTTGACGACCGGTACTGCAGCTGTTTTGTCCTGGCCAAAGTCAATCGGCAGTACGATATCCGTTGTATGTGTGTTATCGCCGTTCTGGTAGCTTATCTGGAACGTGAGGTTTGCTGCCTTGTGAGGTGTAATGCCAAAGGTAATATCGGTAGAACTGCTGGCAGCAAGAGTTGATACGAGCTGCGTAGTCGGGTACGCATCAATACCCGATCCCGTAGGAGTAATCACGATATTATCGATTTTCCCGTCGCGGGTATTCATGAGGGTGAGCGTCACGTTCTGCTCAGCTTCAGGAGAAAACGATGTCGGTTTGTCTGTAACGGCAGCGTTGAGGGCGCTTGAGTCTACCTTGATCTTAATCGGGTAATGGATGGAGTTGCCGCTTTTTGTTCCGATAGTAAACAGTGCATAATACGTCCCGTCAGGTGGTTTGGCAGTGACAATCATTGCATACGTGATTGTCGAGCCGGCACCGACATAACTCGTGGTTTCCCAATTATCATCAGTATTCACGTTGAGTTTGGTGCTCAGGAGATCCGGATGCGAAAGCCCAATGGCAGATGAGCCGCTGTTTGTCAGGGTCACTGTAATGATACCCGTATCTTCAGGGAAGAACGTTTCCGGATCAATGGTCACGTTTGAGACATAGACCAGTGCCGCGTTATCGATCTCGGTTGTCGTGCTCGATGAACTACTGCTCGATGAACTTGATGAACTACTGGTAGTAGTGGCAGAGACTGTATCAGCATATGCCACAGATACCATCAGTAGTATCAGAAGAAAACTAAAAATACCCAATTTTATTTTCATGGTTTCACCGTCTTTTTTTTCGTGTATCATCCTTCATACCGCGGGTAATATATTCACGTCATGAGGATGGGCGAATTATGTACAAAAAAAGGGATACCTTTAACCGGCTGGTTAACTATATCGGACTACTCAGGTACTGCTCCTCCTGCGTATCCGACTGGTGCAGCCAACACGGAGAAGTGACTTCAAAAAGATCTATCCACGTCACCAGGAAGACGGAAAGTATCGGTTTTCACGTGCAGGAGAACTGCATAGGAAGGAGTGCCGGATTAGGAGTTCTGACAAGGGGGAACCCCGACTGGCTAAACCGGGAGAGTGTACGGGGAATATCCACATCCGATCTGTTGATCCTGAAAACAGGATATGCGGGACACATCAGGATTTAAGCCCGGCCTGTATCCTTTCAAAAAGACGCTGTCCGTGCGAGCCGTTCCAGTACAGTTTCCTGCACCGCTCGCACCAGAGGAAGGCAAATCCGCTCTTGTCCCGGGGTGCATATCCGGCAGACCGGATCTCATTTTCTGTTGCTTCCCGCAGCACCGCGTTGCAGAGCGAGCACCGGCTCATAAGGAGGCGTCGTTTTATTAACCCCAGATCGATGAGTTGCTGCACCTGAGTAAGTACATCTCCCTCTGTGACCAGCACCGCCAGGTCTTTTCCCCGCCGGGCAAGCTCGTGATCGCGGGTCAGCAGGATCCGGTGCTCGTTCTGCGCGAGTTCAAGCAGCAGGGAATCTTCGTGGGAATTTCCCTCGCGAAACCCGTTTGCGCTGATCGTATCGTAGCCCATGAACCGGAGGTAGCGGGTAAGCGTGCCCAGCATCCGGTCTGCGACAAACCTGGTATCCGTATGTCCGGGTTCAGGCAACATGGCGCACAATCCCGATGGTCTCCCCGCAGTTGGTACACTGCCGGTCATCGAGACCCGTAATCCGACTCGAAAATCCCCGCCGTTCGATGAGCATCGCACCGCAGGCCGGGCAGTACGTATTCTCGTACGGGTGATGGGCGACATTTCCCAGATATGGGAACTCAAGGCCGAGCTCTTTTGCATGTGAGCAGATCTTTTCGAGCAGGGCAACCGGTGTCGCTTTGCGATCCGTCATCCGGTAATCCGGGTGGAACGCGGAGAAATGCATGGGTGTCCCGGGACCCAGGTTTTCTATTACCCAGCGGATCAGGGCTTCCAGCTCATCCATGCTGTCGTTGAGGCCAGGTATAACGAGCGTCACGGTCTCGATGTGCATGCCCAGTTCACGGGCGAGAACTGCCGCATCCAGCACCGGCTGGAGATGTGCTCCGCAGGTCTTCCGGTAAAAATCGTCGGTAAACGCCTTGATGTCCACCCGGAACGCCGAAAGCATCGGCGAGAGTTCCCTCAAAGATTCCTCCGTAATGTAGCCGTTGGTCACGTAGCACGTCCCAAGGCCCTGCGCCCGGGCAAGGGTGCCCATGTCGAGTGTGTATTCGTGCCAGATGGTCGGCTCGTTATATGTCCATGAGATACTTGCGCTCCCGCTCGCAAGGGCGCGGGCGACCCCTTCCTTCGGTGAGATCGGGACGAGCCGGGCATTCGTACTGTCCACCTGCGAGATCTGCCAGTTCTGGCAGTGCTCGCACCGGAAGTTGCACCCGAGACCTCCCAGCGAATACGACAGGGTGCCGGGCAGGAAGTGGAAGAGCGGTTTTTTCTCGATGGGGTCGACAGCCTCGGCACTCACGAGGCCATATGAGGTGGCATACAAGGTCCCCCCTTCGTTCTGCCGCACCCCGCAGATGCCATGCTTCCCGTCGGCAATCGTGCAGCGGTGGCTGCACAGCGAGCACTTAACCGCGTTCTTCTCCTTTTTTGCGTACTGGCGCGCTTCGTGCATATGCGGTCCCGCCCGGACAAATTTTATATCCGTTATTTCTCCGGCTCCTTTTTATTTTCGACCGTGTCGTCATCCACTTCAAGGACAAACGATCCCCGGTACTTACAGTTCTTGCAGAGATACACCTGGCCCATATATCCCCCGGCAACCGGGAAGATATCGCGGCTCTTGCAGACCGGACAGCACAACATGGTAGGGACTTCCTTAGAACAACTCTATATGAGCATCCGGTACAAAAACTAGTGCAATGAAGACGGTCGTTATCTCGCTCGGCGGTTCGATCCTGATCCCGGAACTCAGGGAAAACCGGATTAAGGCGTACCTTCCGGTGCTCGAAAAGATCGCGGCGAAGCACCGGCTCTTCGTTGTTGTCGGAGGCGGAGGCGGGGCACGGGACTATATCGAAGTCGCCCGGAATCTTGGTGTCGATGAGGGTACTGCCGATGAGATCGGTATTCTCGTGACCCGGCTCAATGCAACGCTGCTTCTTGCTGCACTTGGCGAGGCAGCTTACCCGAAAGTCGCCGAGAGCCACTCCGATGCAAAAAAATTTGCCGAGTCAAAAAAGATCGTGGTGATGGGAGGCATCACCCCGGGCCAGACAACGGATGCGGTTGCCGCTGTTCTTGCCGAACGGGTGCGGGCTGACGTTTTTGTCAACGTGACCTCGGTCAACGGCATCTATGACAGGGACCCGAAGAAGTTCACCGGTGCTAAATACTTCAAAACGCTCACACCATCGCAGCTTATTGAGATCGTAGGTAAGGGTGGTCTCGGGGCCGGATCGCATAATGTCCTCGATATCATCGCCGCCCGGGTGGTGGAGCGCAGCCACATCCCGCTCGTGGTGCTTGACGGCACGACGCCAAAAAACCTTTCCGACGCTCTTCTCACCGGGAAATGCGACTGTTCGATCGTGAGCGAGACCCGGAAAAAGATCCTCCCGCTTTAGATTTTTTATGGACCGGTAAACGGCAGGTATTTTTAGCGCCCGCAGACAATACTGTAAGGCGCGGGGTAGTAGGGTAGCCTGGTCCATCCTAGAGCGTTTGGGACGCTTTGACGGCGGTTCGAATCCGCCCTACCCCATCGGCTATGAAAAAACAGGACGCGGCCCGGATCTATTCACTTCTTTTCCATGAGTATCCGCACGCCCGTGAATCCCCGACAACGGTCTGCCGGGGCACACCGTTTGAAGTCCTTATCTTAACGATCCTCTCCGCACAGACGA
>JBAZHU010000150.1:0-4436 GCA_041652215.1 Methanoregula sp.
GTCTACCTCGACATGCAGGACACCGCATGGGCAGTTGCCGTTGCATATAACCTGTCCCGGACCCAGGGACTTCACGGGCACGAGAACCTCCTTGAAGTGCGGTACTCGTACACACCCGGAACAGAAGGAGCAGCGCAGATGTTCCGCTCCGACCCGGGCACGGTAACCGACGTTGCAGCCGGGCCGTTTGCCAACCCGGACAGTTTTGCCCGGTATGCCCTCGACCACGAGAGAGGCATCGTGAACCATGATGCCTGAAAAGAGCGCAAAAAAGGTACGGCTGCCATTTTTTTCAAGCGAAGCCGGCATAATGCTGGGCGACTGTTTCCATGAGCCGGTGTTCACCCGGACAAGGAGACAAACCGTCCCGGTTCGTAAAAAAACAACGGTCGCCTCACACCGGACCGGCCGGAAACGCTAAAAAATCCTTATCATTCCATAACAACGGATATGATCGTAATGAAACATTCGCTCACGCTCATCCTTCTTCTTGCCGTCATCTGCCTCGCCGCAGTCCCGGCACAGGCAGCGGCACCGGCCAATTCCACCGCATTGTTTGAACGCACCATTACCGATGATTACGGCACCACGATAACCATCCACGAAAAACCACAAAGGATCGTCTCGCTCGCCCCGACAAACACCGAGATCCTCTTTCGTCTCGGCCTTGGCGACCGGGTGGTGGGCGTGACCGATTACTGTAATTACCCGGCAGCGGCAACGGCAAAACCAAAAATCGGGGGATACAGCACGGTGAGCGTCGAGAACGTAATCGCACAGAAACCCGACCTTGTCATCGCCTCGTACGGGAACGGCGCCGAACTCGTTGACCACTTAAAAAAACTTAACCTGACGGTGATCGTCACCAACCCTGAAAATGTTACCGGGATCTTAAACGATATCACGTTCGTGGGAACCGCGACCGGTGCTGACGACAATGCCACCGCACTCGTGGACTCGCTCACCACCCGGATCCAGAACATCGAAAAGAACGCCTCGCTCATGACCACGCACCCGAAGGTTGCCCACATCATCTGGAACGACCCCATCTACGCAAGCGGGAACGGGACGTTCCAGGACCAGCTTATCACTATGGCCGGAGGCACGAACGCATTCGCCGGTAAAAATGACTATGCCACGATCGGCATCGAGGACTTCATCGCGGCAGACCCGGATGTCCTCATCGTGAACTCCGGCTCGGGGATGGGCGGCGATGAGAATTCAATCGCCCGGTATTTCGAGAACGAGACCCGGTTTCTTAATGTCGCTGCGATCAAGAACCACCGGGTCTACGTGATCGATTCCGACACAGTCGACCGGGCCGGGCCACGGATTGTCGATGCACTTGAGATTGTCGCAGGAGATATCCAGTCAGCCGGAACGGTGGCACCAACTGGAACTCCATCACCAAAGGTTCCGGGATTTGAGATGGTGCCGGCACTTGTGGCCCTTGCGGCCGGAAGCGTTGTTGCCCTGCGGCGGTTGCGATAGCCCCGGCCCGGAATCGCAAAAAGACCGGCTGAAGAAGGAGATTATCCCGTGGTACCTGGTGTGTCAGGAGCACGGCCGTCATCAGATTAAATCCGGGACGGGAATGCGAGAGCGTTCACATGCCTCCGGGAACGAGATCCCCCACGCGGGAACTGCAAGTCCGAGGGAGGGGGGAGGGTGTATTTCCCAAAAAATTGAACGATTACAATCCTTCACCATTTTTTATCAGTTCTTTGGATAGATGCCCTGGCCATCTCACGTTCATCCAGGACCAGACTTCGGGGAAGACCCGGGAAATTTAAATAGTATACTTACAAGTATAATACTTATGAGTATCTTTATTGACCGACAGGAGGAACTCGCCGTGCTCAGTGAACGATATGCACGGAATGGTGCGGAGTTCATCATCCTGTACGGAAGGAGACGAATCGGGAAGAGTGAGTTGATCGAACATTTTTTAAAAACAACACGGGGGATCCGGTTTCTCGCCCGGGAGGAATCAAAACATCTGCAACTGAAAAAAATTTCCCGGGACTGCGCAGAATTCTTCCATGATGAATTTTTAGAGCGAAGCCCGTTTGGAGACTGGGACAGTTTCTTCTCCTACCTTGCCGGCAAAACAAAGGAGCGCCTGGTCATCGCGATCGATGAATTCCCGTACCTGGTCAAGGAAGATCCCTCCCTGCCGTCAATCATCCAGGAATCCTGGGATACCCGGCTCAAGGACTCCGGTATCGTTCTCATACTGTCTGGATCCAGCATTTCAATGATGGAACAGTATACGATGCAACATTCAAGTCCGTTATACGGAAGGCGTACGGGCCAGATCCTGCTGCACGGTTTCCGGTTTGTGGATGTGCTGGATTATATCGGGGACTTCACGCAGGCGGTAGAATATTATGCGGTATTTGGCGGGACGCCGGCCTATATCATGGCAATCGACAAAGAGCAGGGGGTTTTTGAAAATATTACCAAAAAAATCCTCTCCGCTGATGCCAGCCTCTTTAAGGATGTGGAATTTGTCCTGCGCATGGAACTCAATGAGCCAAGGTACTATTTCTCCATCCTCCTCTCCATCGCAAAAGGAAACAACCGTATCGGGCTCATCATGAACGATACGGGGCTCGACAAGGGACTCATCACAAAATACCTTTCCATCCTCATAGACCTCAGGCTCGTCGAACGGAAAATTCCTGTCACCGAGAATAGCCGGAGCCGGAAAGGGTTGTACAGGTTGTCGGACAACCTGTTTACCTTCTGGTTCCGCTTTGTTCATCCAAACGTTGAACGTATCGAACGGGGAGAGGGAGATCTGGTTCTCCAGACAGATATCCGGCCGCAGTTTGCCCAGTACACCGGGAAAGCGTTTGAATCCATGGTAGAGGATCTCTTTTGCGAATTCAACCGCGAAGGACTTCTCCCGTTCCGGTTCGATACGATCGGGAACTGGTGGGACAAGGGGGAGGAGATCGATCTCGTTGCCCTGCAAAAAGAGAGTTCATCCATCCTGTTTTGCGAGTGTAAATGGCAGGATCGGGTGAATGCGGAAAAACTCCTCGCACATCTCGAAGAGAAAGCGGCAGCTGTACAGTGGATGGACAAAAACAGGAACGAATATTATTGCATCGTCGCACGATCGTTTTTGCCACGGCAAAAAAAACACAAAACCGATGAGAAAATCCTGTATCTCGATGCCGGAGATCTCGCGTTGTGGCACCGGCAGTGCCAGAACCATAACGCGGACGCCTTAACAATCCCGAAATTAAATACCCGTGCACACAAAAACCGCACAGAGCCATGAAAACCATCAGCATCACAAAAGAAGCATACGAGCGGTTAAAGAGCCTCAGGAACAATGAAACGACCAGTTTCTCCGAAGTCATCGTAAAATATTTTCCGGTGAAGCGGAAACTGTCCGATGTGCTTGACGAACTGGGAGACTGCACCGAACTCGCGGAGAGCATCGGGAACGTATCGCGGGAGATGCGGAAAAACACACCAAAAAAATTTCTTGCACCGAATGGGCCCTGATACGGGGAACCCTCACATATTTTATCGTTTTATCATCATTCTGGTGTGAAACGGATTGAACCATATCCATTTTTACAGAGCCATGGATTGGACGGTATCTAAAAAATCAAGACGGTTTCCCACTGATGAACGCGATGCAACAATCAGGTGGAGTCCGGCAACGAAAATATCCTAATGGAGGCACAGGTAAAATCGTGGAGCCATTTTACCTTAAATTCTCCCGGCCCAAAAACACAACACTATTTTACTTAAATCAACTATAATTTATTCACATGCAGAAGGGGTATGCGGCCATCATTGTCCTGTTCGTGCTCGCCGTAGCAACAGTTGTCGTCTGCACCGGTTTTGGGCCGGCAGGGACGCCATTCTTTGGCCTGTCGGGCAACGATGCCGCATCGCTCATCCTCTTTGACGTCAGGCTGCCCCGGGTCATCGCCGCAATGCTTGTCGGCGCCGGGCTTGCCGCTGCCGGTGTCGTGATGCAGGGTCTTTTCAGGAATTCCATGGCAGACCCGTACCTCCTTGGCACATCATCCGGTGGGGCACTCGGGGCGGCCCTTGCAATCGTCTGTCTTGACGGGGCGTTTCACGGACTCTTCGCGTTCATCGGCTGCCTTGCCGCATCGTTTATTGTCTACGGCCTTGCACAAAAAGCCGGGCGGGTTCAGGTCGAGCAGCTGCTGCTCACCGGTATCGCGGTCTCAATGTTTTTTGCCGCGATCCTCTCCGCCATCATGTACTCTTCGGGCCAGAACCTGCACCAGATCCTCTTCTGGCTTTTGGGCGGGTTCTGGAACGTCTCCTGGAGTGATGTCGCGCTCGGCCTCATTATCCTGCCGGCCGCCCTCTCGCTCCTCCTCTTTTCCCGGGAGCTCAACATCTTTTCCATGGGAGAGGACGATGCCACCCACCTC
>JBAZHU010000151.1:0-4430 GCA_041652215.1 Methanoregula sp.
GTACCGCAACAGTCTCCTGCTCCTGTTCCGCCGTTTTTTTCAGGGTTTCGATCCCGGCCTCGGTCCTCCCCCGCTCCTTCCAGTACACCTGTTCGGCGCTCGTTTTTCCTGCCTTGTCTGCCGTGCAAAGCAGGTCTTCGGCTTCGGTCCGGGCGGCAGCAACCATGGCATCCGCCTCAGCCCGGGCGGCCTCGACATTCCGTGCGACTTCCTGCTCCTTGTCCCGTATCTGCTGGAGGAGTGTCTTATCCGTGTCCATGCATCGCCCTCTCCTAGAGTCCGTGTTTCTCCTTTAAGATCGAGGTCACGCCGCACGAGGATTTCCGGTGGAGGTGATCAGTATCTGCGTCCTGCGAGTCTCCCCTCAAGATCCCTTTCGTTTTCGCTGCAGCCTCCTCTACCCGTTTCCTGCAGTTGCCGACTGCCGTATTCTGCAGTGAGGTGATTGTTTTAAGGAGATCCTGCGCCATAGCCTGCACCCCCAAAGAGGAGATGATCAAATGCACTATACCTCCGAAGTTGATTATATACTTTCTTCCGCGGGCAGGGTGGCCGGCCCGTAAAAAAGGAAGATCTTATCGCTCTATACGCCAATTTTTTAAAAGAATTGTTAAAACAGATCAACAAACCCCGTGGAGAGATAGTGTGGATCTTCTTGTAACCCTTGGCCTTTTTGTCATCTTCTGTGCAGTCCTTATCCTCCCGTTCTCGGTCAGGAAGATCGAAGAAAACCTTGAAATTTTCCTGTTCTGTTGCGGGGTTATCGCGCTTACCATTTCCGGGTTTACAACGCTTTCTGGTGAGACCACGGGATGGAGCCTCGCGATCATCATCGAAGCCCTCACCAGCCCCCTGGACATCGCGTCGGTGGGAGGAATCCCCATCGGGATCGTGCAGATCGTCCTTGTGGTCGGCCTTCTCATCTACTGCTTCCATCACCACCTCGAGCGGGCGATCAACGGTCTTGTCGAATCGTTCTCACTCAAACTCATCGTCCCGCTCCTGATCATCGTGCTTGGCCTTGTCTCAAGCATTATCTCGGCGATCCTTGCCGCGATCATCCTTGTGGAGATCATAAACGCCCTTCCGCTCGTTAAAGAAGCGAAGATCGAGATCACGGTGATCGCCTGCTTTTCAATTGGCCTCGGTGCCGGGCTTACCCCGCTTGGCGAACCGCTCACGACCATTGTCATCTCAAAACTGTCGGGCGCCCCATATCATGCCGATTTCTTCTTCCTTGTCGACAAACTCGCGATCTACATCGTCCCTACCGTGATTTTCCTGGGAGTTCTTGGCCTTCTCGCGCTTAAAAAACGCCAGACCGACGAAACAAACCTGAAATGCGTTGTCGAGCGCGAACAGTTGAAGGATGTCATTATCCGGGCAGGCAAGGTTTACCTGTTTATCATGGCGCTCGTGTTCCTCGGAGACGGTTTCAAACCCCTGATCCTCGGGTACATCGTCCTCATCCCTCCCGAAGCTCTCTACTGGGTCAACATGGTCTCTGCGGTACTTGACAACGCGACCCTCGCCGCCGCTGAGATCAGCCCGGTGCTCTCGATGAACCAGATCACCGGCGCACTCGTCGCGCTCCTTATCTCCGGCGGCATGCTGATCCCCGGGAACATTCCCAATATTATCTCGGCCGGAAAAATGGGAATCACGAGTAAGGAATGGGCAAAGGTGGGCCTCCCCTTAGGAGTCTTCCTGATGGCGGTGTTCTTCTGCATCCTCTTTATCCCCCAATGGCTCGGGTTTGCCTGATACCTTAAAAAAAGCCCGGGCCCGGACCCGATAACAAAACACATGAACTGCCGCAACGAAACAGGGACTGTACCGGTGTTCCCATGACTCCCGATAAGCAGAAAGACGGTAACGAAGGTATTGCCATCCTGATCACCCAGCTTGACGATCCGGTGCTTGATAACCGGCATCATGCGGTTCTCGCGCTGGCAGAATCCGGAGAGGCGGCGGTCCAGCCCCTGATTGGTGCCCTTGCTGCCGCAGGAAACGATGACGGCCGCTGGTACCGTGCGATTGCACTCTCAAAAACCGGCGGGCTGGCAATCATACCTCTCATCGCCGCTATGAAAGAGACCCCCGACCGCGAGTTCCGGCGCTATGCAGCGGCTGCGCTTGGCGAGATAGGGGAACCGGCAGTAGAACCGCTCATCGATGCAATGGCAAGCGGGGACAAGGAACTGCGGGGCTTTCTGTCCCGGGCGCTCTGCCGGATCGGGAAACCTGCGGTGGCACCGCTCACCCGGCGGCTTTCCGATGCCGATGAAATCCTCCGCTCGTGCGCTACGCTCACGCTCTGGCAGATGGGCGAGACCGGCCTGCCGTCCATGATCGATCAGATCCGGGAAGAAAAATAGTCCTGATCGCCTGTGCCCGGATCCTCTTTTTCTGACGGCAGCCCGCAGGATACCACAGTATAAATTTTGCCGCTGCCAATCTACCACTATGCTCAAGCTCTCCCCTGAGATGGAAGCGTATGGGAAAACCCTGATGGACGGGCTTTCCCGGGAGATTGCCATCGCAGCGGAGGCGCGTTCCCGTGGTCTCGACCCGAGCATGTCCGTCGAGATCCCGATAGCAAGCGACCTCGCCGACCGGGTCGAGGTGCTGGTCGGGATCAAAGGAGTGGCGGCGAGGATCCGGGAACTCGAATCGCAGATGTCCCGGGAGGAAGTGGCGCTCCGTATAGGCGACGATTTTGTCGCAAAGATGTTCGGGGAAAAGAACAACGACGAGATCCTCGACCATTCCATCCGGACGGCGATGGCGCTTCTCACTGAAGGCGTCGTCTCGGCCCCGACCGAAGGGATCGCAAAAGTCGGCCTTGGCAAGAACGATGACGGCACCACGTACCTCATGATCTATTACGCCGGGCCGATCCGGAGCGCCGGCGGCACGGCACAGGCGCTTTCGGTGCTTGTCGGGGATTACGTGCGGGCAAAACTCGGGATCGGACAATACCATCCCCGGCAGGATGAGGTCGAGCGCTACATCGAGGAGATCCGACAGTATAATACTATCATGAGCCTCCAGTATCTCCCGAGCGAAGCGGAGATCCGGCTGATCGTGGAGAACTGTCCGGTCTGCATTGATGGCGAAGCAACGGAAAAAGAGGAGGTTTCAGGACACCGGAACCTCCCCCGGGTCGAGACAAATGCCGTACGGGGCGGGATGGCGCTTGTCCTTGCCGAAGGTATCGCGGGAAAAGCCCGCAAACTCAAGAGCAAAGTCGAAAAGATGAACATGACCGGCTGGGACTGGCTGGACAAACTGATCGCCGGCGCGGGAAAACCGGCCGATACGGAGGATCATGCCCCGGGGATCAAGCCGCTCGATAAGTACCTCCGGGATCTCATCGGAGGCCGGCCGGTCTTCTCCTACCCGATGCGCAAAGGGGGGTTCCGGCTCCGGTACGGCCGTTCGCGCAATACCGGCTTTGCAACAGCCGGCTTTAACCCGGCAACGCTGTACCTGCTGGGCGGATTTCTCGCGGTCGGCACCCAGATGAAACTGGAACGCCCGGGCAAGGCCTGCGGCGTTGTTCCTGTTGATACCATTGAAGGGCCGACCATCCGGCTCAAAGGGGGCGAAGTTGTCAGGGTGGACGATGAAAAAACCGCGTTGTCCCTGATGGGGAAGGTGGAAAGAATCCTTGACGTGGGCGAGATCCTGGTCGCGTACGGGGATTTCCTCGAAAACAACCACCCGCTCGTTCCCGCCGGGTACTGCGAGGAGTGGTGGCAGCTCGAACAAAAACCGGGGACAAAACCGCCAAAGGATGAGGCAGAAGCACTCGCGCTCGCAAAGGCCGGCGGGACCCTCCACCCGGCCTGGACCTGGTACTGGGACGATATCTCCTGCGACCAGATCCGGCTTCTGGCGGATACGGTCTCATCATCCGGGAAAATCGAAGACGATACGCTTGTCCTCCCTCTCGACCCGAACATAAAAGAGCATCTTGAGCTCCTGCTTCTCCCCCACAAGGTGAGCGGTGGGATGATACGTATCCGGACGTACCGGGCGTTTGTTGCCTGCCTCGGTCTTGACGAGCACTTGAAAAAATGCGGGACGTGGAATACGATACCTGCCGGTGCCGGTCAGCTGGCGCTTGTCATGCATATTAGCGGCCTCGCGCTCCGGTCCCGGTCCGGCATCCGGATCGGCGGACGAATGGGCCGGCCCGGCAAGTCCAAGCCACGGAAGATGAGCCCGCCGCCGCATGCACTTTTCCCGCTCGGGGAATCCGGGGGTGCCCGGCGCTCGTTCCAGGAGGCATCGAACCATACCGAGGAATCCGATGCCCACGCAACCGAGATCGATTTCCAGAAGGAAGGCGGTGTTATCGAGCTGGAGGTGGGGCGCCGGCGCTGTACCGGGTGCGGTGATATCACGTACCTGAACCGGTGCCA
>JBAZHU010000152.1:0-4423 GCA_041652215.1 Methanoregula sp.
CGGAACAGGTGACAAAAAAAAGATCCGGATCGGTTGCAAGGAGGCGAAGGGTTATCTCCGCCCGTTCCGCTGCACGGGGAACTGCCCCGCGATGCCGCGCCTCATCCGCGTTCCCATCCGTTCCCTTGAGGCCCACAGACCCGCCCATACCTGCGACGGGATTGATGAGAAAACCAATGCGGTGCATGAAAAAGAGATTCAGGAAATGTTCGGGATCCGCCCGAGGGCTTCCTTGATCAGTTCGTCCGGGTACTCGTAATCGACGAGCTGGCCGCTATAGAAGGCATCGTAGGCCGACATGTCGAAGTTCCCGTGGCCGGAGCAGTTGAAGAGGATCGTCTTTGCCTCGCCGGTCTTTTTGCACACGAGCGCCTCATCAATCGCGGACTTCACCGCATGGGACGTCTCCGGGGCAACGATGATTCCCTCGGTCCGGGCAAAGGTCTGGGCCGCATCGAACACTTCGCTCTGGTGATAAGCGACCGCCCGCATCACGCCGTCGTTGACCAGGCGCGAAACGATCGGCGAATCCCCGTGGTAGCGCAGGCCCCCCGCGTGCATCGCAGGCGGGACGAAGTCGTGGCCGAGGGTGAACATCTTGAGGAGCGGGGTGTACCCCGCTTCATCGGCAAGGTCGTATGCGTACAGGCCCTTTGTGAGGCTCGGGCAGGACGCCGGTTCGACCGCGATGATATCGGTCTCCTTGTGCTTTCCTGTCAGCTTGTCGCCCGCGAACGGGAACGAGATGCCGGCGAAGTTCGTGCCACCGCCCACGCACCCGATCACCACGTCCGGGTAATCGTCGACCTGTGCCAGCTGCTCGCGGCACTCCTGGCCGATCACGGTCTGGTGGAGGCAGACGTGGTTTAAGACCGAACCCAGCGCATAGTTCGTGTTGCTGTGGCTTGCCGCATCCTCGACCGCTTCGGATATGGCGATGCCGAGGCTCCCCGGTGTTTCGGGATCCTTTTCGAGTACCGCACGCCCGGCATTTGTCTTCATGCTCGGGCTCGGGATGCACTCCGCTCCCCAGACCTTCATCATAGACTTCCGGTACGGTTTCTGCGTGTAACTCGACCGGACCATGTAGATCGTGCAGTCGAGATCATAGAGCATCGTGGCGAACGCGAGCGCCGAACCCCACTGGCCGGCCCCGGTCTCCGTCGCGAGCCTTTCCATCCCGGCCTTCATGTTGTAATACGCCTGCGGGACAGACGAATTGGTCTTATGGCTCCCGGCCGGGCTGACACCCTCCCACTTGTAGTAGATCTTTGCCGGGGTCTTGAGGAATTTTTCCAGCCGGTGGGCGCGGTACAGGGGGCTTGGCCTCCAGAGCCGCAGCACGTCCCGCACTTCTTCGGGGATATCCACATAGCGGTCTGTCGTCATTTCCTGGCGGATCAGTTCCATCGGGAAGATCGCGGAGAGATCAGCCGGGCCGATCGGCTTGTGGGTGGCGGGATGGAGCGGGGGATCGAGAGGTGAGGGCAGGTCGGCCTGCACATTATACCATTTCCTGGGTATCTGCTCCTCATCAAGAAGGATCTTGGTCTGCATGCCGGGTAAGTCTGTTTTGTATAAATATATACATTGTGGAACAAATTTGATACATTGTGTTTGTTAATATGCATTTTTTGAGAGCGGACGGCAGGGCCCGGGCGAAGAGCCGCGATCTCCGGCCGGGTAATAAACCAGATTGATGAGAACGCGAATTAACCCCGCCGC
Source organism: Methanoregula sp. (assembly GCA_041652215.1). Classification (GTDB taxonomy): domain Archaea; phylum Halobacteriota; class Methanomicrobia; order Methanomicrobiales; family Methanospirillaceae; genus Methanoregula. The sequence goes on from JBAZHU010000152.1 coordinate 1,726, forward strand.
ATAACCGGGATTTTCTGATAAGGGAGATTAAAATGCATAAGGAGAAGTGTAATAATACCCAAACAAGCAGAAGTATTCAGATATATCGTTTAATGAGGGAGAGCCGATGAAAATTTCACTACCAGATCTCTTGATCAATCCGAACAAATTCTTCCAGCAGGCACTTGGAGAGACCGAACAACTCAGATATCCGGGACTTATCATTCTCCTGGGTGCCATTGTTGCTGCGATATCCGGATATTTCATGGGAAGCCTCACTGCCGGCATGATGGAATCTGCGATGCAGGGGATGGGATCCTTTATTGTGATAATGACGGTTGTTGCCGCGTTTGTCATGACATTTCTCGTCTGGATCGTGTGGACAGGCGTATTCTACCTCTTTTCCAGGGTGTTTAAGGGAACCGGCAGTTTCAACCGCTGCCTCGAAGTGGTCGGCTACGGCTACGTTCCCCAGATCATCGGCACTTTTGTAACGGTGATCGCTGCACTCGAATATCTCCCACGGGTTGCCGTTCCTCATCTCACTTCAGCCGCACTGGAAAACCCGCAGATGATCCAGGATGCCACAACGGCACTTATGCAGGATCCCGCAATGCTGGAATTCACCCAGATCTCGGCAGTTATCTCAATCGTATTCCTGCTCTGGAGTGCAAATATCTGGATCTTCGGGATACAGCAGGCACGAAATATTTCAATGCGGGATGCGGCAATCTGCGTCGGTCTTCCGGTGATCCTCCTTATCGTCTTCCAGGTCTACAAACTGGCAGGCGTATAAATGAAGGTAGTAACCTTCCTGACGCTCATCACCGTTATCCTGCTGGCAGGAATTGGGGGAACAACCGCGTATGTTACACCCGAATCCCTTGTTGCCGCCGGGAATGTCTACGTTTCCAACGTGACCTACGATCCCGGTGCGTTTTTTACCGGGGACACCGGAACGGTCACCGTCACTGTCACCAATGGGAATACCAACCAGAGCATTGTCGCCAACCATGCAACGTTCGGCGATAAAAACTTCCAGCTCACGAGCGGAACCTACGATACGTCTTCCACTATAGGTCCACTCCAGACGAGGGACTACGTATTCTCAGTGGTCTCCGATGCAATGGATGGCACCTATTACCCGGTTTTCTCGTTAAGCCTCCGTGACGCAGACAACCTGTACTACCGGGGGATGGTGAGGGGGGACAACACGCCGCTTGTCGTGACCGTTCTCTCGAAACCGGACTCGTTTACGCAGGCAAAGAAGGACACCATCTCCCTCCAGGTAGCAAACCCCCGGAAAAATGAGGCGAAAAACGTCATTCTGGAGATCTCCGGGGGAGATGGCGTGGATCTCCTCCCCTCAACTCAGTATATCGGGAAAGTTGCCGCCGGCACCAGTATCCCGGTAAACTTTTCGGTGACACCGAATCATGAGACGACGCTCGATATTACCCTGAAGTACGACAACGGGGACAACCACCACAGCGTTGACCTCCAGATCCCGGTGGTATTTACCCCCGACAAAAAGAAGGCCAGCCCGGTGATGAGCAATATTGTAGTGACAACAGAATCCGGAACCATTCATATCACCGGTGATGTGACCAACGCCGGCCTGACCGTGGCAAATGCGGTCACGGTAACGGCATGTGCACCCGCAGTACCGCAAGACCCGTACAAGGCCTACGTAATCGGTGCGCTCAAACCGGATGACTTTGGCAGTTTCGAAGTGACGTTTTCTGCCGCTAACAGTACAACCATACCGATCCAGTTGTCGTACCGGGATACTGATGGCAATGTGATCTCCTCGACCCAGAACGTGACCGTGCCGGTGTTTTCAGCGAACACCCAGAAGACGGGTTTCCCGGCCCTCGCGGTTATCGCAGTCGTCTCGGTTGTTGCGATCTTTGTCGGCGGATGGTTTGTCTACCTGAAAAGGTACAAACAGTGACCCGGGGCATGCTATCGGTTGTCGAGGGCGTCGGATTTGGGATTGTCACTTATATTCTCTGCGGGCTTTACCCCGCGTGGCAGGCGGCAAACCTCAACCTGATCGATGCGCTCCGGCATGAGTGATCTTTTTTTTCGCCCCGTTATTCCGGAACAAAAACATCTTAACCGGTGACGGGGGATATACCATTATGCACCCTGTACCGGAATCCTTCTCTGCACCTGTTGACGGAAACGAGCGCTGGAAAGCACAGCAGCGCCTCCAGGAGTCCTCAAAGTATTTCGAGGATGCGTCCCACAACTGGGACGACCCGGAGAACGCAAAACGGTACGCGGAAAATTCCCGGGGGGAGTACGACGACCGGGTGCAGACAACAATCGCCGGCCTTACGCTCACGAAAGATATGCGGGTGCTCGACATCGGCGCCGGGCCCGGGACGCTCGCGATCCCGATTGCACCGCTTGTTAAGGACGTGACTGCAATCGAACCCGGCGCCGGGATGGCGGCAGTCCTCAGGGAGCAGTGCCGGGCGCAGGGGATCGCAAACGTCTCCTGCATACAAAAACGCTGGGAGGATATCGACCCGGCCCGGGACCTTGACGGGCCGTACGATCTCGTGATCGCTTCGCTCTCCTTAACGATGGAAGATATCCGGGCGGCGCTCGTAAAGATGGACGCGGTCGCGAAGGGCGAGGTCTGCCTCTACTGGTTTGTGGACATGCCATTCTGGGAGTGGATGTATATCGATCTCTGGGAGCCGCTGCA
>JBAZHU010000153.1:0-4411 GCA_041652215.1 Methanoregula sp.
AATCTCGGCTGTCCGTTCTGTCTCAGGACAGACCTCTGCAAATCGGATGAATACCTCTCTTTTGAAGCATTTCGTCAGATTATTGATAGAGCAAGATGCCGGTACGTCACCCTCCACGGGTGGGGAGAACCCCTCATGAATCCGATGCTCATCGAGATGATCCGGTACGCATCAGGGCACAAAAAATTGGTAAATTTTACCACGAATGCTACGCTTATTGCAGATACCGTTGACTCATTGCTTACATCGGGTCTTGATGCAATTGCCTTCAGCCTTCCGGAGATTCAACGCTGTACCCCCGAAATTGCCAGCAATATATCCCTGTTTGCGCAGGAACGGAAAAAACACGGTATCACAAAACCGAAAACCTGCATCAACATCGCATTAATGGAAGAAAATCTTGATCAGATAGACGAGATGCTTACTATGGCCAAGGGTTTTGATATGGACTCGGTTGTATTTGAGCGGTCATTTCCCTGGACTGAACATCTGCAAACAAGAGAGAGGGATATAATGCAGGGAATCCGAAAAACAGCGGCTCGACTTGGACTTGCTGTGAAACTCCCCCTGGATCATGGCATCCCCTGTCCGCTGATGCGCTACACCCTCTTTGTCCGGTGGAACGGGGATGTTGCACCCTGCTGCTACCGGGCGGAGGTTCCATTAGGCAATATCCTTTCTGATTCAATGGTCCGGATCCTGCAGAACCGTGCAAAATTTTTGAAATCGCAAAAGACAGATCCAATATGCGGGAAATGTAAAATCTGACGGGCAAAGATGATCCCGAAATGCAAATGGACTATATTTAATAATTATAAAAAGTTAATACAATACCGTAAACATGGCCGAGCTTTCCAATCCTCCTTTCAATAATAGTACGTCCTGCACAATTTCAGGAGACAGTACTCTCTTCTGGCGTGACCAGTGGAAAATGCAGCGGCTCGCACTTCTCGAAACCCGGAAATCCGAGGGTACCAGTTTCTGGAATAACAAAAAAGCGATAAAAAACCATTTCATTCAGAATTTAGATGAATGGAGAGACCATGCCGAAACCCGGATCGCCGGCATGGGAATAAAAGATGGTTCAAGGGTACTCGATATCGGCGCCGGGACGGGAACACTCAGCGTCCCGCTCGCAGCCCACGGGTGCGATGTTACAGCAGTGGAGCCCTCGCCCGTAATGGGCGAATCTCTTGTCGATTACCAGCGCGAGCAAAAGACCCGGGAAATCACCCTTATTCCCAAACGCTGGGAGGATGTCACCCTCAAAGAACTGGGAGAACCGTACGATGCCGTCATTGCCTCCTACAGTCTCATGGTTACCGACATCGGGGAAGCGGTCTCAAAAATGCACCAGTCCTGCCGGGGAACCGCCCACATTTTCTGGTTCCTGACCCAGCCGCTCTGGGCTCAGGTAAATGCCGGTGTGTGGAAACAGATCCACGGTACGGAGTTCTGCGGCGAACCGACTGCCGACTGCCTGTGGCAGGTACTCTACGAAATGGGGATTTATGCGAATCTTTCTGTCGAACCCGGGTGCGATCCTGCGATATATCCCGGCATCGAAGATGCCGTAACCGAGTTCCACGGCCGGATGAACTGCACGACACCTGAACAGGACGAATGCCTCCGCCAGTACTTCAAACGGACACTGGCAAAATCCGATAAGGGCTACTACGTGAACGGCCGTGCGCTCGGCGCCCACATCTGGTGGAATGCCCGGGATCAGCAGTCAGAAAATACCCGGGGAAAATTACTGCACGCAGGAAACCCGGGTTACCTGCCAAAAACCGGGATTACAATAAGATCGTAAGAGCAAAATACTAATTTAATCCACAGGGTACTACAAAAATGAAAAATTGTTATATCAAAATTGTCATCGTCCTGCTCTGTTTTCAGGTGCTCTTTATCCTGCCGGCAGCTGCATCCGGGGACGCGTGCACACTTACCGTGCTGTCCATTCCGGACGGAGCCGCGGTCAGTATCGATGGGACGCTGATCGGTACCGCCCCGCAGCGGGCACTTGAACTCTCCTGCGGCAACCATAGTGTCATTATCGGTGCAAACGGTTACGCAGACTTCCTGGAAAATATAACCTTAAAACGCGGAAATCCGCAGGTGATCATCGCAAACCTCAGGCGCCTGGAAGATCGCGGCACTATCCTGATAAAATCAGATCCTCCCGGGGGAGACCTGTATGTTGACGGGGTCCTGAAGGGTACAACGCCAGTCACGGTCGATGCGCTCACCCCCGGGCCTCATGCAATTCTTATCAGAAAAACAAATTACGAAGATTATCGCGATGTCGTATCAGCAGGACCGGGAATGATCCCGGAGTACAACGAAGTTATGACTCCTCTTCCGTATACCGGATTTTTGGGGATCGTATCCGCTCCCGTCGGGGGAACCGCATACCTTGACGGCACCCTGTTTGGAACGACGCCAACCCTGCTTGTGAGGGTTGCAGCCGGGAACCATACGCTCCTGATCCAAAAAGAGGGTTACAAAAACTACACTCATACGATCGAGGTTGCAGGAGGTACATCGATGCTTGCGCAGGCAGATCTCGAAAAAATACCTGATGAAGGTACCCTTATCGTGGACTCTGCCCCAAGTGGCGCTGAGCTGTACCTGAACGGCACGTACAAAACCGTAACTCCGGTCACGTTCGAGCACGTCCCCATGGGAAATTACACCCTCGAATTCCGGAAACCCAATTACACTGCACAGAACATTTCATTCATCCTTAAAGGAGGTGAAACTCTCGAAGTGTATGCACTGCTGGGGAACAGTGCCGGCGGCTCTGTCAGCACGGTGGTCCGGAGTTATTCCACAGAACCGGATACGGACAGCAACCAAGCCGGGATGACTGACACTGCGTCCCCGCCTATCGACCGCACATTCACGTGGTTTTCACAGGGACATAAGACATCCGTGACGCTGCACATCCCGGAAGATCTCTACACGCATTACAAGACGCAGCCGCACCCCACCAACGGTACCGGGATGAGCCAGTACGCATTGAGCGATAGGGACAGGGTGTACCTTCACGACCTCATCGGGCAGCTCAAGGATGTAAGCGGGAGCAGGAACCTTGCTGCGCGAAGCGACTACCACAATGTGGTTGCCTTTGTGCAGTCTATTGCCTATGCCGATGATATCGATCCGCAGACCGGGCAGAAAACCGATTACTGGCAATATCCAATCGAAACCCTGGCACTCGGAAAAGGAGACTGTGAAGATACTGCAATTCTTACCGCCGCGCTGCTCAGGGAGATGGATTACGATGTCGCTGTAGTACTTCTTCCCGGGCACGCCGCTGTTGCGGTTGCCTGCGACAACTGTAACGGGTACTACTACCCGCTCAATGGCAGGAAGTATTACTATCTCGAAACGACGGGTGCAGGATTTTCTCTTGGCAGCATGAACTTTGCTGATGGGGTAAACAAGTACGCGAATACAGCGGCGCAGGTGTATGTCTTATGAGAGAACAAATGTTTTCAAAACGAGAAATGTCACGAATCCCCGGGGTTAGGTTTTTGGGGGATACAACAATATGACCGGTAAAACTGCCAGAACAAAACAGGTGCTGCTCATTGCGGTCATTGTGGTGCTTGTTGTTCTGTCAGGCTGTGCCGGGTGCATCAAAAATGCCCAGCATCTCATGGAAGGGGGCGGCTCCACGGCAGATCCCGTTCCTAGTGTCGGCGAGACTGAAATACCAACGGTTGTACCGGTCACTCCCACACCAATCCCGGTCCCGGTCATAACTCCTGCAAAATCGGAGATTGTAACAGAGGTTTCCCCCATTCTTACCCCTGATCCTTATGTGATCCAGCATGCGGCCCGGATCAACCAGACCCCCCAGTATGCCTTTCTTTATCGGCAGCCGGAATTTACCAAGACCTATACGCTGACGGGAAATGCCTACGGCCTCCTCGTAAATGTTGTTCAGGGCCCGCTGTATATCAAGTACATAGTAAACCCGAAATACGACTGCCTCGATGACCCGGATTCTTGCAGGGGTACGGTCCTTGTGCCTGTGAACAACCCGTACATGACCATCACCGTGCGAGACAACCAGACGCAGGAAGTCGTGGCAAAAGATGGCTATGGTCGGGAGTATAGTTCCGATACCGGCAACTACCACTTCACCATCACATCTGACAGTTCAGACAGCACAGACACCGGGACGTTCAATTCAGAACCGGGTCCGCGGTATATCCCGGTCTACAGGGAGGGCCAGTTCCAGATTACCACTCAAGGGAATTATCTTGACGTTACCGTTTCGATTATCACGGGCACATCGCCGGATCCACTGGACACTACGAAAAACTCCGCAGGAACTGCTTCGGTACCCTCAAACGAGGACGACTGGGAATAATACATCCTTTCATTTACCCATGAGGGG
>JBAZHU010000154.1:0-4398 GCA_041652215.1 Methanoregula sp.
GGAAATCGTCAGAGGGCCACCTTTTGTCTCGACATGGATCGGCCCTTCCATGTACCCGAGATGGTGCACGACCGCAGCCGATGCCGTCGCCCCGGTTCCGCAGGAGAGCGTCTCGTCCTCGACCCCGCGCTCGAACGTGCGGATCCGGATCGTGTCATCGCTTATCCGCTGGACAAAGTTCACGTTTGCCCCGTGAAGGAAAGTTGCATGGTGCCGGATTGGCGGGGCGGCTGCAGCGAGATCGATGCAGTCAACAATGTCCACGAGGACTACCGCATGGGGGACGCCGGTGTTTGCCGCGTAGACATCGAATTCCCCGATCTTTTCATGGTACTCGCCGTTGCCGGTTGCCGGGATCTCATTCCTTATAAACTTCAGCCCGCCCATCCCAATTGTCGCGAAAAATTCCTCATCCGCGTACCGGAGGGTAACCGGGAGTTCCCCGGCTTCAGTCTGAACCGTACAGGTCTCCTTGATATAACCCGCATCGTACGCGTATTTTGCGAGACATCGGATCCCGTTCCCGCACATCTCCGCCTCGCTCTCATCAGGCTGGAAGACCCGCATCCGGACATCGGCCTTCTTTGTCGCCTTCGAGATAAAGAGCACACCGTCAGCTCCGATCCCGAAGCGCCGGTCGCAGTACAGGGCCGCGAACTGCCCCTTCATCTCGTCCGGGATCACGGTCTGTTCGTATTCATCGATCAGCACGAAATCGTTCCCGTTTCCCTGCAATTTGGTAAAGGGTATCTCCATATCCATCCGCCCGGCCATTTCATTAAAAAATCCGGCCTGATTCGTTATCTACTCTGCCGCTCGTATTCAATAAACGCATCGACACTCCTCTGCGCTACCGTACCGGAATCACGAACCGTTAAGCCCGCCAGTAACAAGCGGATCGCCGAACTCGCCGATCTCCCAGCCGAGATAGTCGCGGATGATCACGTACGCCATCTGCGGCGGGATCGCCCCTTTCTCGGTCACGATCAGGTCGACGTACTCTGCCGGGGTCACATCAAACGCCGGGTTCCTTACCGTCACATGGGGGAGCGTCCGGGCGATCTCGTCAGAAAGCACCTCGCTCCCCGGCCGCTCTTCGATCCTGATGAGTTCCCCGAGGATTGTGCGGGGCGCAAACTTATAGGTCTCGGCAGCGACGACCATGTTCACCCTGGCCTCGCGTGCGGAGTGGGCAACCTGCGCAGTTCCGATCTTGTTAACCACTGCGCCGTTCACGGTCACCGCATCGGCGCCAACTATGACGAGATCTACGTCGTTGATAAAGGACCTGACCGCAGAGTCAACGATGAAATTCGTTTTTATGCCCGCATCGTTCAAGGTCCGGATCGTAATGAGTCCCTGGTTTCTCGGACGCACTTCCGTTGCAAAGACCTCAATCTCCTTACCCTGCCGGTGCGCCTCGATAATGCACCCGAGCGCGACCTCCGAGTTGCAGTGCGTGAGGATCGTGTCGCCGTCCCGGATGTGGCTGGCGCCGAACCCGGCAATTTTTTCCACCGCTTGCTGCGAGGACCGGATGAATTCGTCGGCCCGGGTCACGATACCGGCCCGGGCTTCGTCCACGGTCATCGCGTTTTCCAGGCCCGCCATTACGATGTGGACTGCGTTCGGGAGCGAGACAGCAGTCGGCCGGGTGGCAAGGAGGGCTGATGCCGCCCGTTCCATCTCCTGTCGGAACGCTTCGGAGGTCGGGGCCCGGGCGGCAAGAGCGTGGTCCCGCAGGGCTTCCGCGACAGCCCGCGCAATCCGGCCTGCCCCCCGGATTTCCATGCTCTTTATCTTGTCTGCAGTTTCAGGTACGATCATCAGCTTCAATAGAGAGGGGCAGATACATAGAGTTTATTACCGGGTGTAACAATGACGGTCGCCGTTGTTTTCGATAGTGCCGGGACGCTTTTAAACACGTACCGGGTCGCAAAAGATGTCTCGCGCCAGGTGCTCATGCCAGGTATAGAGACGACGACCCTCACCTTCACGTCACCGGATCGCGTCCTGATCGTGATTCCCGTCCATTCCAAGCATATCATAACGGCCCCGCCGGACATGCTGCTCTCGGCATACCTTTCCGACAACAATATCGGCTTTGGGATCAGCTGCACCCGGAAGATTACCACCGCCCAGGAAATAGGGAACATGCTGTACACCGACACCCGCACGCGTGTTGGCGACCTCCAGGAATGTATCCGTAACGTCTGGGGTGTGTGCAGGGAAGAGGCAATACTCACGCTCAACAGCGGGGCTATCCTTAACATGGCCGAGAATGCTATCGAGTTTACCATCACGGCAGGAGGCTGGCCGTTTGCCGGGGCAAAGGAGACGATAACCACACTTCACAAGATGGGCGTGCCCACATTCATTGCGTCCGGTGACCGTTCGACAAAACTGGAGATCATGGCCGATCATCTCGGGATCCCCCGGGACCGGGTCTATGGGGTGGCAACCCCCTCGGTCAAGGCGCAGATCGTGGCGGATCTCAAAAACGAGTACGACCGGGTCGTCATGATCGGTGACGGGATCAACGATCTCTGTGCGTTTAAAAAAGCAGATGCAGCCGTCCTCACCGTGCAGCAGGCCGGCGACCGTCCTGAGGAACTCTTCAGGGCCGCAGACTACGTGATCAGTCAGGTAGGAGATGTGTTGCCGATCATACAGGCACTGCTTGAAAACCCCTGCACTTCCCGATCGTGACGGTGGCGTGCATCATATAAAAGGTAATATGACACGAGTACCACATTAGGTACAAGGGAATTATGAAGGCACCACTGATCACGGTCGACAACATCTGCATGGATTTTGACGGCACACAAACCCTCAGGAATATTTCTTTTGAGATCTCGGAAGGGGAGATCCTGGGGATAATAGGGCGGAGCGGCGCCGGCAAGACCGTGCTGATGCACATTATGCGGGGTGTGGAACAGCCCCCGACAAGCGGGAAAATAATCTACCATGTTTCAGCCTGTCCCTCCTGCGAATTCATGGATGTGGCCAGTTCTGCCGGCAAACCCTGCCCGCACTGCGGCAGCATGCTCGCGGCAATCGATGTAGATCTCTGGAACGAGACAAATGAGGCGCTGAAACGCCGGGTCATGCGCCGCACCGCGATCATGTTCCAGCGGACGTTTGCCCTGTATGGCGACGACCGGGTAATCGAAAATGTCCTTCATGCACTCGACGATATCGATTACCCTCAGGACAAGGCAATCAACCGGGCGGCAGACCTTATCGACCAGGTCCGGCTCTCCCACCGGATGATGCATATCGCCCGCGACCTTTCGGGCGGCGAAAAGCAGCGGGTCGTTCTCGCCCGCCAGCTCGCAAAAGAACCGTTTTTACTCTTTGCCGATGAACCGACCGGCACGCTCGATCCCGGAACCGCGAAAATTGTCCACACGATGCTCAACGAAGCGGCAAAGACCAACAACATGGGCATGGTGGTCACATCGCATTTCTCGCAGGTTATAGAAGATGTGGCAGACCGTGCAATCCTTCTTGCTGACGGCAAGATCCAGAAAATCGGTGCCCCAAAGGACGTGATCTGCGAGTTCATGAAAGGCTGCGATGACACAGAGACCTTCGACCACGCAGAAACCGGCGAGAAGATCGTGGAGGCACGGGATCTCATCAAGCGCTACATCTCGGTCGACCGGGGTGTCGTCAAAGCAGTTAACGGTGTCAGTTTCGAAGTCTATGCCAAGGAGATATTTGGCATCATAGGAAAAAGCGGGGCGGGAAAAACGACGCTCTCGCAGATCATCGCCGGCCTCATCGAACCCACGAGCGGGGAGATCAATATCAAGATCGGCGAAGAATGGGTGGACATGACCAAACCCGGTGTCGATCAAAGAGGCCGGGCCAAAGAGTACATCGGTCTCCTCCACCAGGAGTACGACCTGTACCCGCACCGGACGGTGCTCGACAACCTGACCGATGCGATCGGCCTTGAATTTCCTAAGGAACTGGCCATGCGAAAGGCGGTAGTTACACTGAAGATGTCCGGGTTTTCCGAGGAAAAGAGCAAAGAGATCCTTGACCGCCTGCCCAGCCACCTCTCTGAAGGGGAGCGCCACCGCGTCGCCCTTGCGCAGGTGCTGATCCGGGAGCCCAAGATCGTAATCCTCGACGAGCCGACCGGTACCATGGACCCGATAACGAAGATCGATGTGAAGCACTCCATCATGCACTCCCGGGACGAGATCGATGAAACGTTCATCGTGGTCTCGCACGACATGGAGTTCGTACGCGACATCTGCGACAGGCTTGCCCTGATGCGGGGAGGAAAGATCGTTGAGATCGGAAAGACTGCCGAAGTACTCGCGCACCTGACCGAAGACGAACGCAGGATCATGAGCCAGAACCCGCCGCCTGCTTGAAGGAGGT
>JBAZHU010000155.1:0-4383 GCA_041652215.1 Methanoregula sp.
TGGGCATCCTGACAATTTTCCTTTTTTTCCTGGGGCAGCGTTTCAGGATCCCGAGTATTGTCTGTTTCCTCATTATCGGGATGCTCGCCGGCCCCTATGCACTTTCCATTGTCAGCGACCAGTCCACCATCGAGACCATCGGCGAGATCGGCGTCATCCTCCTGCTCTTCACCATCGGCCTTGAATTCTCCTTTGAGAAACTGCTGGGCGCATGGCGCGTAGTCGTCATTGGCGGGACCCTCCAGGTCTGCACGACGATAATTGCCGCTGCCGGATTCATGTACCTGATACGGGGTATCAGGATCCAGGATGCAATATTCTTCGGCTTTTTGGTCTCGCTTTCCAGTACCGCCATTGTCATGAAGATACTCCAGGATCGCGGGGAGGTTGAGACCGTGTCGGGCCGGACGCTCCTTGGGATCCTGATCTTCCAGGACCTGGCCGTCATTCCGATGCTTCTCCTCACACCGTTCCTGATGGGCAGCAGCGGTATTTCCTATGGATCCATCCCCCTAGAGATCACAAAGGTCGTCGTCATCATCGTGATCCTGATCGTATCCGCGCACTGGGTGGTGCCGTGGGTCATGTACCGTGTGGCACAGCAGAAGAACCGGGAACTCTTCGTCTTTACCATTGCCGGTATCTGCTTTACCGTTGCGTGGCTTACGAACGCCGCCGGGCTCTCCTACTCCCTTGGCGCATTCATGGCCGGCCTTATTATCGGGGAATCTGAGTTCAGTATCGATGCTGTCAGCAACATCATCCCGTTCCGCGATATCTTTGCCGCCATCTTCTTTATGTCCATAGGGATGCTGCTGGATACCAGCATCCTCGTCTCGAATTATACCTTCATCCTTTCTCTGGTTATTATGATTCTTGTCATCAAAGTTCTGGCAGGATCGTTTACCGCCGCGATTCTCGGGATGCCGGCACGGGTATCGATCTTTGTGGGCCTTGCCCTTGCCCAGATCGGGGAGTTCTCTTTTGTGCTGGCCAAAAGCGGTCTTGAGTCACACCTCATCCCGGATACGATCTACCAGTACTTCCTCGCCGGCGCGATTATCACGATGGCACTGACCCCGTTTGCCATGAACGCTGCTTCCCCCATAACAAACCTGATGTACTGGCTCTTCCCGGACCGGATTAAAAGGCCAAATCCCTGAAGGATGCCGCCGGGCCCTCACCCCATGAACTCTCCGATCATATCGTCATTGTAGGATATGGAATGACCGGGAAAAGCGTGGCCCGGGCTGCGGAGATTCTCGGCATCCCGTTTAACGCCATCGACATGGATCCGGATGTGGTCGCGAAGGAAGTCTCTACCGACGGGCACCAAGAGATCATCTTCGGCGATGCCACCCACCGGGAGATCCTTGAATACGCCGGTATCGGGCGGGCCCGGGCGCTCGTGGTGGTCATTTCGGAGCAGAACGTGGTCCCGGGGATTGTCCATCTCGCCCGGGAGATGTCGCCCCATCTCTATATCGTTGTCCGCACGCGTCATGTCAACGATGTACAGCACCTGCTGACTCTGGGGGCCGACGAAGTGATTCCGGAAGAGTTCGAAACTTCGGTACGGATCTTCTCCCGCGTGCTTGCCAAATATGCCCTGCCCGAGAACGATATCGACACCTTAACAAAAATTGTCCGCGGGAGCGGGTACCATCTTTTTTCCCGGTCTTCATCTCCTTTTCATGGGGGAGCACAGGATCCTGAAAAAGCGTTTGGCGATCTCCATATCCACACGCTTAAGATTACAGAAAACTCACGGGCTTGCGGGAAAACCCTGCGGGAACTGGATGCATGGAAATCCCACGGTGTGGGTGTCCTTGCGATCCGGCGCGGCACATCCTCCATTACCCCCCCAGGCCCGGACATACCGGTGCAGTGCGGGGATCACCTTATCCTGTACGGTTCCAAGGAAAATATCCACAAATTCCTGCCGCGAGCGGTATATGAACCTGCTTCTTCCACTGACGGAAATTCCCCTGCCCGGGGAGTATAATGGGGTGGGACGGGCCGTCTTTGCACCGTACCGTCGGAACCTATAATAATTTACCCGCCTTTACCTGTATACCGTATTTACCTGTCAAGGGTGTTTTCCATGGACCTCATGCTTGCAGCTGTCTGTGTCATCGTCCTGTCTATCGCCCTCCTGTACCTTGGCCAGCGGTTCAAGATGCCCAGTATCGTGAGTTTTCTTGTTATCGGGATGCTGGTCGGGCCGTTTGGCTTTGCCCTCATTAACGACCAGACCGTCATCGACACGATCGGCGAGATTGGTATCGTCCTTTTGCTCTTTACCATTGGCCTTGAATTCTCATTCCAGACATTACTCCGTTCGTGGCGTGCAGTCCTTATTGGGGGTATCGTCCAGGTCTGCACGACAATTGTTGCAATTACCCTCATTACCCTCGCTTTCCAGATGCCGTTTAACGAGGCACTGATCTTCGGCTTTATCGTCTCCCTGTCGAGCACGGCCATCGTGATGAAGATTCTCCAGGAGAAAGGCGAGGTCGATACGATCCAGGGAAGAACACTTCTTGGGATCCTGATCTTCCAGGACCTCGCTATTATCCCGATGATGCTCGTGCTTCCGCTCCTGGCGGGAAATGAGAGTGGCCTGGATCTCACCTCAGCACCGTTCCAGATCACAAAAATTGCCCTTATCATTCTTGTGATAATCATTCTCGGGTACTGGGTCATCCCACGGGTGCTCTTTAAGGTTGCAAAGGAACGGAGCCGCGAACTCTTCCTCTTTACGATAGCCGGCATCTGCGTGGTTATTGCCTGGCTTACAAACGAGGCCGGGCTGTCATTTACACTGGGTGCATTCATCGCCGGCCTGATTGTCGGGGAGTCTGATTATAATATTGATGCCCTGGGTCATATCATCCCGTTCCGCGATGTCTTTGCGGCCATTTTCTTCCTCTCGATCGGGATGCTTTTGAACACGGCAACAGTTCTTGATAATTTTGGTTATGTTGCCCTGATAATTCTCGGCATTTTCTTTGTCAAGATCCTGACCGGCACCTTCTCCGCAGCAGTGCTCGGGATGCCGACCCGGGTCTGTGTCTTTACCGGTCTTGCACTTGCCCAGATCGGGGAATTCTCCTTTGTTCTGGCCAAAAGCGGACTCGATGCCGGGGTCATACAGACTCCGGTCTACCAGCTCTTCCTTGCCGGGGCTATCGTCACGATGGCATGTACACCGTTTGCCATGAGCGCCTCCCCACGGGTTGTCGACCTGCTGTACCGGCTTTTCCCGACGAGGATATCACGGGCGGTTACACCGGGTGAGAGCACGCCCGAAGAGGGACTCGCAGATCACATCATTATCGCAGGATACGGGATCACCGGGAAGAGCGTGGCCCGGGCGGCGACACTCGCCGGCATTCCCTACATGGTGATCGAACTCAATCCCGAGATCATCCGGGAGGAGCGTTCCCAGTACCGGCCCAACTTCATCTTCGGGGATGCGGTGCAGGAGGAGGTGCTCGAACATGCGGGCATCAGGCAGGCACGGACGCTCGTTGTGGCAGTCTCCGAAGAGGAGGCGATCCCCCGCATCATCCATACGGCCCGGCAGCTCGCTCCCGGCGTCCATATCCTCGCACGGACTCGCCACGTCAGGAACGCACAGCATCTGCTCGATCTCGGTGCAGATGAGGTTATTTCTGAGGAGTTCGAATCAGCCCTCGAAATCTTCACCCGCGCCCTGAAACGCTACCAGATCCCGGACGAGGAGGTCGCAAGGATCATCGAACGGTCAAAACGCCTGGGAAATGCCCTCTTTACCCGGTGCACCGACCCGAACCAGCACCGGAAGATACAGAATTTTGAGACGCTTTTTAAGGCAACCCACGTCCACACCGTAAGGGTGGAGGCCGGATCCCAGGTGGAAGGAAAGACCATCGCGGATCTGGACCTGAAAGACCGGTTCGGCATCCGGGAATTCGGGTTCCGCAGGGGGTCGATGCGGTTTACCCAGCCCGATCCTGCCCAGCGCCTTGAAGCAGGTGATACGCTGGTTTTCTTTATTGCCGATGAAAAAGCGGGAAAAATTATCCCGCTTTTTTCTACAGGGAAGTAAGAATGCCGGGTACTGAAAAATGCCGTTATACCCGGACGCACGGCATCTTTTTTTAGAGGAAACGGGTACCAGGCACCGACAACAACGGGATAATGATTCTTCTGAGACTATCCCGGATACCGGTAGCAGATGCCAGCATTAGTCATGCAGAGTTTTTGGGGAGGTGCAGGGTAAATGTGCTCCCGGCACCCGGTGCACTACGGACCGTGATATCCCCTCCATGAATTACCATGATTTTTTTTGCGATGGCAAGCGAGAGTCCTATCCGGTCGAACTTTCGTGACAGGTCC
>JBAZHU010000156.1:0-4347 GCA_041652215.1 Methanoregula sp.
CGATCTGGGCGGGGGTGATCCTTTCGCTCATTCCGCTGGTGCTCTCTGCGTTAGTAAAGGACGAGATGAAGACCTCATGAAGGGATGGGCGGGATTTGGCTGTAGTGACATCAGCCGTAATCATCATCCACGTTCAGACCCCGGGCAATCCGGGCTGCCGGTTATTCCCCATTTCGAAACGTAAACCTGCTCTGCCCGTGGTAATTCCAGAAGAACGCACAGCATGTCGCAAGGATCTTCGCCATGAGAGGGGAAAACGAGAGGAGAGTCACCGCCAGCCAGACGATCCCGAGATTGACGACAAGACAGGATATCGAGATCGCCGCAAAGGTCGCAAACTGGGAAGCAGTCCGCCGGCTCGTGTCATGGAACGTGAGGTATTTGTTTGCGACATAACTGACCACGATCCCGCAGCAGTACGAAAATGTGGCCGAATACATATACCAGATCCCCAGGTATGTGGTTAAATAATACATGAGCCCGATGTCAACAATCGATGACAGGATCCCGACAAAAAAGAACGGGACGATCCGTGAACGAAAGTGTCCCACGATTTCTGTATTCATATTCCCAGCACCCCGGTGATGATTACTCCACCGGTAATTATTGATCAGGCCGATCCAGTACAATCGTACAGGCTGCCCGCCGCTCCAGGAAGGGAGATGACAAGGATCGCCGGGACGATAATGAACACCAGTATCACCTTGATGTTAAAGCCAATCCCGACAAGGACAAACGTGGCAAGGAGCCAGAGCAGGTATTCAGCCCGGTTTTTTTTTAAGAATGCGGAAAAGTGTCATGCCATGCGCTGTTCGACTGACGTGATAATGCGGGCAATCTCGCTGACACCCTCAGTGGCGTGTTCCGGTGCATCCTGCTCGATCTCGGACAGGTACCGGTGAATTATCCCGACCTCTTCTGACGTAATGATGTACCACGTCAGCTTTGCGGGTTTGGCGTGCGATTCTTCCGGGTATTGGTTTTCCAGGTTATATTCTGCATCTGTCATCGAGGGGCTCTCCTTTTGCGGGTCTTTCCCGGGATCCCTGCGACACCGGGAAATTACGGTACCGTGGTCTCTCCTGAGTCTTGCTTCAATGCTACGGCAGGAGAGAGATACCGCCGGGCAGGTCCATTTATGGTATTTCTGTTCTGGTGCTGTTCTCTGCTCATGAGACGGATATATTGGTGGCATGGTACCGGTAGAGCCCTGATCCGGGAACCGGATATATTGAACGTCAAGGGATCATCAATCAACGATGAGAGTTGACCGGTACTGTTTCCATCTGGGATCATCTCCCGCATTTTCCCGTACGGTTCCTGTACCCGTACTGGTGGGAAAAAATACCAACCTATTTTATCACAACAAATGATAGTATGGTAAAGCATACCTGTAATCAGATGTACGATCATCCGGGGGTCTTTTAAGAATGACTGACAAGAAAACGGTGTGTGTCTCCACAGATCCGGATTTCCTCCAGGAATTGTCCGAATATCTTGAAGTACTTTCTAATCCCGTGCGGCTCAGGATCCTCAAGGTCATCGAGCGTGAGCCAAAAGAAATCAGTGAGATCTCTTCACGGATCGACACGAGTTATGCAAATACCAAGAAACATATCGACCAGCTCGTCCGGATCGGTCTTGTCAAAAAGGAGGCGGGTTTCGGGAGAGAGACGGTCAAGGGCATTCACCCGGTCTGGAAGTTCTCCCTCGCTGAAGGCAGCCTTGAGATGCTCATCAAGAATCTCGGGGTCTTTTCGCGGGTAAATATCCCGATGGCATTTGGCGAGATGCAGGAAAAACTCGAATCGGTTCGTGCCGCTGTCATAAAAGAGTCGGGGGCGAACTTCCCTGCCCTCCATCTCATGGGAGGATCGTGGACCGGTCATACGTTCCTGCTTAAAAACGACCACATTGCTCTGGGCCGGAGCGATCCCGACTCCCCCTCGCGGGCCAGTGAGACCGATATCGTGCTGCCAGAAAATTATGTGATGGTAACCCGGATCACAAAACCCCACGCGGTCATTTCCCGGTCACCTTCCGGCTGGCAGATCGAGGACCGGGGCAGTTCGGGGGGTACCTACGTAAACACGGATCTCATCCAGCCCCTGCACAAGACCGTACTGAAAAACGGGGATATCATTGATCTTGCTCTGGGGGAGAACGCGGCGCGGTTCCTTTTTATCGCTGATTCGTGATCTCCTGTTTCGAAATGCTTTTACAATCAATTAAAAAACTACATTATGGTGTAAAAAGATGTCCGGGGCAAACAATATCGCAATTCTAGGGATACTTATAGTCCTCCTGATTGCCGTTGCACCGGTACCTGCGACGGTCATAACCTATAATGCGACGGGTGCCTCCGGGACGATCCAGGACGTTATTAACAATGCCAGTAGTGGCGACAGTATCTTTCTCCCAAAAGGGACGTATTATGGGAATTTAGTCATCGACCGGTCTATCGTATTCGGCGGTCTCGATTCAAATAATCCTCCAAAAATCATATCGGGCGCATCCGGTGCCGGGATCACGCTTGCCGCTGACGGCATTACCCTGAACAGTCTCGTCATCGAGGGAAATGCGACCTATGGTCTCCAGGTACTCTCCAGCAACAACCGGATCAGTTCCACGATGATCAAAGGGCATGAGTACGGGCTTGACCTGAAATCCGCGTCAAATAATATCCTCACGGAAAACACCATGACCGGGAATTCCGTCGGGATCGTGGTAGACCGTGGATCACGCTCCAACACGTTTTTCCTCAATACTCTCAACAATACGGTCGAGGTCGTCAGCCAGTCTTCGCAGAACTTCTGGGACTCGTCCCGTCAGGATTACCAGTACAACGGCCAGGATTTTTCCGGACCTCTTGGGAACTACTGGGAAGGCGCCACGGTGACTGACAGTAACGGCGATGGAATTGGTGATGCTTCCTTTTCCCCCGCCCCTTCACAGCTGGCAGTTGCCGGAGCGAGCGAAGTAACCGATTCGGCGCCGCTTGCGAGGCCTCCCTCGTCGTACACGATTATCAAGTCTGCTTCACCGGTCAATGCAACCCGGATTGGCGATCTCCTGCACCCGTCAGGATTGCAGTCGTCCCAGCAGCCCGACAACATTCAGGTTTCCGGAAATCCCGGGGCCTCCCCCTCGCTATCCACCTCTGGCGGGTCCCAACCGGGACTATCCCCGGATGGACAACCCCCCAATCCGTTTATCGGATTCTTGATCCCGTTCTGGTGGCTGATACCGGTTGCGATCCTGATCGCTACTGTGGGCGGCATCTGGTTTGAGCGGTCACGTAAAAAGCAGGTACCGTATGCTCCTCCGGCCGAGCACCCGCCGGCGGATCTGCGGAATTCAACCGTTGTGAAAAAACCTGACGGAGGTGTATCGGGACTGCCAGAGCAGGAGTATGCCGTCCGCCTGCCTGCAGCTCTTGAGAGAAAATACCCGGATGCTGAATATATCGCGGAAGGCGGGGCCTGCCGGGTATTCCGGGCACATGATGAAAAGAATTGCCGCGAAATAGCCGTGAAAGTCCCGATCCGGTTCGATGAGGTGACGGGATCCCAGTTCACAAAAGAACTTAACCTGTGGGAAGGCCTCCACCACAAGAATATCGTCGGCATCTATGCGGCAAATATCTTCCCCCGGCCATATATCGAGATGGAATATGTTGAATCTTCTCTGGAAGGACAGCATTTTCCCCTTGATGAAAAAAGGGCGGTGGCGATCGTTACAGGAGTTGCAGAAGGACTCCGGTATGCCCATGAACAGGGAATTGTCCACCGGGATATCAAGCCGGGAAACATTTTGATAGCACCGGACGGGACCCCAAAGATCACCGACTGGGGGCTCTCCAAGGTTCAGGGCACAAAACAGTCCGGTCTCATCGGGTTTTCCCTGGAATACGCTGCACCGGAGCAGCTGGCACCGAACCTTTATGGTGAGCCCGGCCCGTGGACCGATATCTTTCAGATCGGCGTCCTCTTTTATGAGATGCTGACCGGACGTGTCCCATTTGCCGGTGATGGCATGGGAGAGATTACGCATGCGATCCTGCATGAAGATCCGGCGCCGGCGTTATCGGAGGGGGAAAATGCCGGGCCCATCAATGCGATCATTGCAAAATGCTTAATGAAACAGCCGCAGGACCGGTATGCATCGGTTGCGGACCTGTTGTCAGACCTTAACAATCTCGATTTGACAAAGTGACCGGCAGGCAGGATAAAAAGAGATTGATTGATCCTCATTGCCTGCCGATACATTGTATCCTGTCTTTTTTACTGTGTTGTCGGAGGTGTACCTGACGGTCGGGTACCCGAGGGTGCCGTACCGTTCATCTCG
>JBAZHU010000157.1:0-4324 GCA_041652215.1 Methanoregula sp.
TCTTTGCCGCGCCGGTGAGCTCGATTAACGTGATCATGTACGCAAGGGACGAGTACTTGATCAGGTAAATGAACTCGTTCGTAATCCCCGGGAACGCTTTTCGTAATGCCTGCGGGAGGATGACCCAGCGGATCGCCTGCCACTTCGACATCCCCAGCGCCTGCGCCGCTGTCATCTGGCCTTCTTTTATCGAGTGGATGGCCCCCCGGATGTACTCGGAGTTGTACGCCGAGTTGCAGCAGACAAACCCGATGACCGAGGCAACAAACGGTGTGAGCATAATCCCCATCGAGGGCATCCCGAAGTACAGGATAAAGAGGAGGAGCAGAAGCGGGCAGCCCTTGCAGAAGATCACAAAACCCCGTGAGATAAAACGGACGGGCGCACTCCCGTAGGCCCTGCCCACCGCGACGACACAGCCGAGCAGGAAGCCGAGCGGAGCGGCAACCGCGATAAGCGCAAGCGTCATCAAGAGACCGCTTGCAAAGGCCGGCGCGATAATCTGGGTGAGGAAGGTGACCTGGTCCATGAAGTGTCAGTGCCCCGTCAGCGGTACTCCTCGATCTTCCCGATAAATTTCCGCATCCGCTCAAATCCCGGGTCGTTTACCACATCGTCTGGCGCCCCGCGTTCGGCAATCGTCCCGTTCTCCATGAAGAGCACTTCGTTTGCGACCGACATGGCAAACCGCATCTCGTGGGTCACGATAAGCATGGTCATTCCCTGACGGGCGAGCATCCGGATCACTTCGAGTACCTCCCGGGTCAGCTCCGGGTCAAGGGCTGAGGTGGGCTCGTCAAAAAGCATCACGTCCGGGTCCATCGCGAGCGCCCGGGCGATCGAGACACGCTGCGCCTGACCGCCCGAGATCTGGGCCGGGTAGCAGTCCGCCTTGTCGGCAAGGCCCACCCGTTCCAGCTCGAAAATTGCCTTCTTTGTTGCTTCCTCCTGGGTCATCCCCCGGACTTTCAGGAGCGCGATCTCGACATTTTTCTGGACGGTCAGGTGGTCGAAGAGATTAAAGTTCTGGAAGACCATGCCGATCTTCTGCCGGAAATAATTGATCCGGATGCCCGAGTTCGTAACCTCCTCCCCCTCCAGAAAGACCCGGCCGCTGTCCGGGTCGGTGATCTGGTTGATGCAGCGCAACAGCGTGCTCTTCCCGGTTCCCGAGGGACCGATAAACGCCTTGGTCTCGCCTTTCTGTACGGAGAACGAGATATTGCAGAGCACTTTTGTCTCGCCAAACGACTTGCAGAGGTTCTCGACTTTTAATACGCAGGCAGTGTCCGTCATAGTATCACGTACTCGCATGGCCGAATCCCGGCACCATCACTTTGTTCTCAAGCATGGTGAGGCACTTCATCCCCGCATAATTCATCGCGATGTAGACGCAGGCACAGGCAAGATAGATTGGCATGGTCAGGTACGTCTGCGAAACGATCTGCGAGGTGCGGGTCAGGAGTTCCATCACACCGATCGCGTAGCAGATGGACGTATCGGTAAGCACGGTCGGGTACTCGTTTGACCAGCCGGGCAGCGCGATAAGCATTGCCTGCGGGAGGATGATGGTGCGGATCGCCTGCCACCGGGTCATGCCAAGCGATCGTGCCGCAGTCATCTGCCCTTCGGAGATGGAGAGAATTGCCCCCCTGAAAATCTGGGACTGGTAAGCCGCCCCCCTCATGCCGAGCACGGCAATGGCAATAACAAACGCCGGGATGTCGAGACCAAGGGCAGGAAACACACCAAAATAAAAGAGAAACAGAAGCACCAGGAGCGGCAGGCCCCGGAAGAACCAGACGTAGACTTCGATACAATAGCGCACCGGTTTCGACCCGTAGATCTGGCCGAGCGCCATCGGAAGTCCGATAAGAAGCCCGATCCCAAGTGCCGCGATCACGAGCACCAGGGTCAGCACGACTCCCTGGAGCAGGTACGGCAGCCAGTCAATGACAATGGAAAGGAGGGCTTCTGTCATCGGGTTTAAGTCCTGTGCACCGGTTTTTGTGATTGCATCAGCGCTTTTTTAGTTCAGGTTGTAGGTTGCGAGCAGTTGTTTCCAGTAAGGATCTGCATGGAGATCCGCGAGCCCTTCATTCATGGTCTGGAGGAGGGCCGGGCTGTCCTTGCGGATCGCAATCCCGTACTGCTCGCCGGTATCGATATCGTAGATGATATGGATGGGCTTTCCCTCGATTGCTGTGAGGTGGGATGGCCGGTCATATATAGATGCGTCAATGTTCTTGTTCATAAGATCGGTGATCACGAGCGGGAAATTGTCGTACTGCTTTAGGTGATCCGCGGACATCTTGCCGGTATCGACGAGGTTCTTTTCTGCCCAGATGGCGCCGGTGGTGCCGCGCTGGGCCCCGACAATGCCTTTCCCGGCAAGGATGTCGTCAATGGTGAGCGTCGAGTCGTTCCTTATGGCAATCGTCTGGTTGATGGTGAGGTACGGCGTCGAGAAGTTGACCTTATCCAGCCTCTCTGGCGTGATTGTCATGCCCGAGTAAACCATGTCGATTTTTCCGGCCTGGAGTGCGGGGATGATGCCGTCCCATTCGATAGCCTGGAACTCGACAGTAAAGCCCTTGTCTTTTGCAATCCACCGGGCAGAATCGATATCGATCCCGTGGAAAGTACCATCCTTATCGATGTAGGTGTAGGGCGGATAGGCGCCGTCAACACCGATAATGTAGGTCTTTGTTACCGCCGGGCTGTTCTGCTGGCCGGATGCCGTAGAGGCGGCAGTTCCTGTACTCCCGCTCTGCGTACATCCGGCAACAAGGAGGCACCCACCGATAAGGAGCGCGAGCACCAGTAACACACATACAGACTTTGGGGTCATTCAACTGCCAGATTTGAGGCTCTCATCATTTAATGATTATGAAATGAACCGGCGGCGTCACCCTCACGGATACTGAAACGTACCCGATGAAGATGGAGCCTTTTTTAACCAGAAAAAAGGGGAATTCCTGTGCCTACTGCATGTTGTATTTCCGGATTAGTTCTTTCCAGGTGTCCGATGCCATAAGGTGATCGAGACCCGTGTTGATGGTCGCGAGCAGCGCGGTATCGTCCTTTCTGACGGCAACACCGTATGCCTCGCCGGTTGCGATGACACCGATCTTCTTCATCGGCTGATCTTTTATGGCCTTGTCAACAACCGGCTCGTCAAACATCACAACATCGGTGCGCCCGTTTGAAAGGTCGGTTATGGCCAGCGGGAAATTATCGTACAGCGTCAGGTTCGCGCTCTTGAGCGTGCCGTTTTTTATCAGGTTATTATCGAGCCAGGTGTTGGCAGACGATCCCCGCTGGGTTCCGACCGTAACTTTCCCGGCAAGGAAATCATCCATGGTGACCGTCGAGGAATTCCGGGCTGCGACTTCCTGGTTGACCTCCCAGTAGGTCTTGGAGAAGTTTACCTGTTCCATCCTCTCGGCAGTCTTTGTCATGCCCGAATAGACCATGTCGATCTTTTTTGCCTGGAGTGCGGGGATGATGCCATCCCAGGCCATCGCCTGGATCTGCACGTCAAATCCCTGGTCTTTTGCGATCCACTGGATCGATTCGACATCAAAGCCGGCAGGGGTGCCATTCTTGTCGATGTACGAGTACGGGGGATAGTCGCCGTCAATACCGACCACGTACACTTTTTTTGTCGTATCCGTGGGTGTGGAGATCGATCCGTTTGCCGTGGGTGAGGGAGTGCTCTGCGTACACCCGGCACAGACCAGGAATGCCACAACGATAAATATCACTGGAAGAAGCCATCGTTTCATGGTCAGTAATTCTCGCAGGAATTGTATTTACAGTTGTTGAATGATATGACGAACTCCCGTGGCCTCAATAGGCCTCATGCCGGGTGCAGGCTTGATAAACCCGGCCTTCCTACCATGAGTACAATAAGAGTCTCCTGCATGACGCGAAGTATCGTGCAGCATTCCGGTGATCCCATGACCGATTCCGCACCTCCGCTGGATTCCCCGTCGCTCTATATCAACCGCGAACTGAGCTGGATCCGGTTCAACCACCATGTGCTGGAGGAAGCGCAGGACGGGCACCACCCGCTCCTTGAACGGGTGAAGTTCCTTGCCATCTTCGCAAACAACCTTGACGAATTTTTTATGATCCGGGTTTCGGGTCTCCAGCGCCAGGCGGCACAGGGCGTGCTCAAGGCCCCCCCCGACGGCATGACGGCCTCCGAGCAGCTCATTGCGATAAAAAAATCGCTCCTTCCCGAACTTGCCCTCCAGTACGACTGCTGGCACCAGGAGATCCTTCCCCGACTAAAAAAGGCCGGCATCTTCATTCATCC
>JBAZHU010000158.1:0-4316 GCA_041652215.1 Methanoregula sp.
GGTCATCATGCCTAACTTTTCCACCCAGGAGTACCCGGCGATATCTGGCGACCGGATAGTCTGGAGCGATTCCCGAAACTATCCCCCCGTGGGGAGTTATAGGGATATCTTCCTTTACAGCATCCCCGATGGAAATGTCACGGTCGTCAATAAAGCCCCCCTGATCCCCTCCCCCCCTTACATCCACGGGGATTATGTCCTTTGGAGCGATCGGGGAACAGGTCCATCATCGCGGGTACATCTCTACACCATTTCAACCGGTGAGGATCGCGTTCTTGACGACAGTTCTTCCGGGTATGTCACAGGATTTTCCATGTCGGGCGATTATATTGTCTGGACCTTGGAAGAATTTCGGGGAAACGATATACCCGATGCGATACATGTCGTATATGATTTGAGGAAAGGCGCAGCGGTATCGGTATGCCCTGAAGGCGTTGCGCCATTTTCAGTATCGGGAAATACCTTCCTTGTTTCCGATGCCGGGGGAATCGGATTTTGCGGGCAAACCCGGAAGGGATATCCTGATCCAAACATGAGCGTGCAACCATGATACCCGTTGCACAATGCCCGTTCCGTAGGTTCATTCTCTCAGTGAGCGGGCTTCCCTACGATCTTTTATGCGAGGGGTAATCCGGTTACGCAAACACTTATTACCCCAACCCTACCATATTATGAAGCACCATTCATGGAGCAATGGAATATCCATTGCGAGTGTCTAAAGAAGATGCGAGATTCCTCTGTTGAGGTAGCCAAGCCTGGTATGGCGCAGGTTTGCTAAACCTGTGTCCCCTTGGGACTCGAGGGTTCAAATCCCTCCCTCAGCGCTTCAAAGAGACAATCTCAAAATCGAGGGGATTGGATGGCACAGGAAGAAGAAATAAAATACTTTGTACGGGTTGGCACAACCGACCTGGACGGCACGAAGTCGGTGCGGGTAGCACTGACCGGCATCAAGGGTGTCGGCAGGCATACCGCTATGGTAATTTCCCGCATGGCCGAAGTTGACGAGTACGTAAAGCTCGGCCTCATGGATGAGGTTTCGGTCAACCGGATCCGCGCCGCTGTTGAGAAGTACTCCGGGAACATCCCGGCGTGGATGGCAAACCGGCCCAAGGACCTCTATACCGGCGAGACCAAGCACCTCGTTGGTGGCGACGTCGCGCTTGCCCGCGACGAAGACATCAACATGATGCGGAAGATGCGCTGCTATAAGGGCATCCGTCACGAAACCGGTCAGAAAGTCCGCGGACAGCGCACCAAGTCAACCGGCAGAACCGGCATGACCGTTGGCGTCAAGAAGACCCGGGAAGGAGGCCAGTAAGCCATGGGATACCCAGGGAAGAACCACAAGTCCTACCAGACCCCGAAAAGGCCGTGGGAGAAGACCCGGATCGAAGAAGAGACCCGACTCGTTATCGAATACGGCCTGCGCAACAAGCGTGAGGTCTGGAAGGCGCAGAGCCACCTGAGGAAATACCGCAAGGCCGCTCGTGAACTGCTCGTCCTCATGTCCAACAGCGCAGATCAGGCTGTTTTTGACGCGAAAAAGACCGAGCTTATCAGCCACATGCAGCGTGCAGGGCTTCTTGGCCCCGACGCGGACATTGACAACGTGCTCTCGCTCAAGGTCCAGGCCCAGCTCGAGCGCCGGCTCCAGTCCCTTGTTTACCGCAAGGGTCTCGCCCGGTCGCCGAAGCAGGCGCGCCAGCTCGTCACACACGGCCATATTGCAATTGCCGGCCGGCGTGTCACCATCCCGGGCTATCTCATCACCCGTGGTGAAGAGAATGGCATCTCCTACTATGGCACGTCGCCATTCATGGACGCCACCCACGCAGAGCGCACCCGGATCACCAAGCCTGCAGGAGCTGCCGGCGCAGGAGTGAACTAAGATGGCGGCAAACGAGAAAGAAAAGTGGGGCATTGCACACATCTTTGCCTCCTTTAATAACACGATCATCACCGTCACTGACCTCTCCGGTGCAGAGACGGTCACCAAGAGCAGCGGTGGCATGGTCGTCAAGCAGGACAGGAACGAGGGTTCCCCGTACGCGGCCATGCAGATGGCCGGAAACGTTGCCGCCATCGCCCGCGAAAAGGGCATTGTCGGTGTCCATGTAAAGGTCCGTGCACCCGGCCTCGGCAAACAGCGCAGCCCCGGCCCCGGTGCACAGGCAGCAATCCGTGCGCTCGCCCGTGCCGGTATGCGCATCGGACGGATCGAAGACGTCACACCAGTCCCGCACGACTCATGCCGGCCCAAGGGTGGCAGACGGGGAAGGAGAGTGTGATGGAGATCGAATTCGCGAGTCTGGACGATAACCTAGCACGATTCACGCTCTCAGGAGCGAAGCCTGGCTTTGCAAATGCATTCCGCAGGGCAATGATCGGCGAGGTGCCGACTCTTGCCATCGAGGACGTGCGCATCTACGACAACACGAGCGCACTCTTCGACGAGATGCTGGCGCACCGCCTTGGGCTTATCCCTATCAGAACCGATCTTACCAGTTATTCGACTCAGGAAAACTGTACGTGTGGGGGGGCAGGATGCCCGGCCTGCACGTCCACCTATACGCTCAGCGTTGAGGGCCCCCGGCTGGTCACCTCAAGCGACCTCATCCCGCAGGATCCCAAGGCTGCGCCCGTGTCCGATAACATCCCCATCGTGAAGCTCACGAAGGGACAGAAACTGGTCATCGAAGCGCGTGCTGTCCTCAACAAGGGCAAAGTACACGCGAAATGGCAGCCGACTCTCGTGTGCGGGTACAAGAACCACCCGATAATCACGATCAGCACCACCTGCGACGCGTGCGGGATGTGCGTGGACGAATGCCCCCGCACCATCCTTGCCGTCAAGGGCAAGAAAGTCGAGGTCATCGAAGGCAAGATTCCCGACTGCTCCCTGTGCAAGCTTTGTGAAAAAGCCTGCCTGGCAAGCGGCATCGGGGACGAGCCGGCGATAAAAATTACCTACGCACCCGACCGGTATATTTTCGTGGTCGAGGGAGACGGGTCGCTGCCGACAAAAGAGATCATGGTTCAGGCGCTTTCCTTTATCAAGGAGCAGGCAACCGAGCTGGAGAAACAGACAAGCGAAATTTCAGGGGAGGAAAAGAAATGACACGACTAGTGGAGAAGACGAACCCCCGTCTTACCAACCTCATTTTGCTCTTGAAAAACACGTCACGTGAAAATGAGGCGAAGATCTGGCGCGAAATTGCTGGCAGGCTGGAGACCCCGAACAGGAACTACGCCGAGGTCAACCTGTCCAAGATCAACCGCTACGCCCAGAACGGCGAGACGATTCTCGTCCCGGGAAAGGTGCTGGGCAGCGGTATGCTGGAGCAGTCCGTGAAGATTGCAGCGCTGAATTTTTCCGAATCAGCAACGAGCAAGATCAGGGACGCAAACGGGCAGTGCATGACGATCGAGCAACTGTTAAAGGACAACCCCAAAGGAAGCGGTGTCCGGATCCTGAGGTGAACAAAACATGGTTACCGTAATCAATGGAGACGGACTCATCCTTGGAAGGCTTGCAAGCATTACCGCCCAGCGCGCCCTTGCCGGTGAAGAGATCGCGATCGTGAATGTCGAGAAGACTATCATCTCCGGCAGTCGCGCACGCGTTCTTGGTAACTACTTCCACAAGCGCGAGCGCGGTGCATCCGGCGATCGCTGGGGACCGTTTGTCCCGCGCCGGCCGGATCATCTCATGAAGCGGACCATCCGTGGCATGCTCCCCTACAAGCGCCCCCGCGGCGTTGATGCGTTCAAGCGTATCAAGTGCTACGTCGGTGTCCCGGCGGAGTTCGATGGTGCAAAGATGGAAGTTCCCGAGGAAGTTCACATGGACCGTCTCAACAACCCGCAGTTTGTCACGCTTGCAGCGGTCTGCACGGCCCTCGGAGCCAAGTTCTAAGGTGGTCACCATGGCAAAGATCATAAACACAAGCGGAAAACGCAAGACAGCAATCGCACGGGCGACAATAAAGGCCGGGAAAGGCGTGATCCGGGTCAACTCCGTGCCCCTTGAGAAGTACGGCACCGAGACTACCCGGATGAAGATCGCCGAGCCGCTCCTCCTTGTCCCCAGTGCAGCGAACGAAATTGACGTGACCATCGACGTCTCCGGCGGCGGGGTCATGGGACAGGCCGAGGCAGTGCGTACCGCACTCGCCCGGGGTATCCTTGAGTGGACAAACGATCCCGCAATCAAGGATGTCTACCTGACCTACGACAGGACGCTTCTTGTCAACGATTCCCGTCAGAAAGAAGCCAAGAAGCCTCACGGTCGTGGCGCACGCAAGAAGTTCCAA
>JBAZHU010000159.1:0-4288 GCA_041652215.1 Methanoregula sp.
AAAAGCGGCGAAAAAAGTTTACGGGGTTATTACAGGAGCGCCGGTGCCTTTACCCGGAACTTCTGCCAGAGCACGCGGCCCATGACCCGGAACGTATAATCCAGTTCATCGAAACTGGGGATGTCGTGCTCCTTTAACATCTCCCGTCCCACGTTCAGCGAGTCCCCGCCGAGCATGGTTACGATCAAACGGTTCTCGGTCTTTTCCGAGAACTTCAGGATCTGCCGCGCCAGTTGTTCTGAGGTAAGGACAAGGTTAGGGAAGTCAACGATAAAGGCCATGTCCCAGAGGTCCCCGTGTTTTATAAGCACATCGAACGTCTTCTCAAACCTTTTCTCGGTTGCATCGCCCAGAAGGTCGATGGGGTTACCCTTGTTCCAGAAATCCGGGAGGAATTCGTTAAGTTCTTCGACGACTGATTTGGGGAGGTCAACAAGCTCGATACCGTACCGCTCTGCATAATCGGATGAGAGCACGGCAAACCCGCCGGCGTTCGTGATGACAACCGCTCGTTTCCCCCGGGGATAGCGTTTTGGGTGGGCAAGCATCCGAGCTGCAAGGAACGCACCCGTCAGCGTGTGGACAGGAATGACCCCGGACTTACGGAAAGCTTCCATGTAGACATCGTATGAACCGGAGAGCGAGCCGGTATGCGAAGAGGCGGCAGCCGATCCCCGGCGCGACGACCCGGACTTGATCGCGATGACCGGCTTTGACTGTGCCACCTTCGAGACGACCTCCATGAATGCCTTGCCGTCATTGATCTGCTCGATGTACATGATGATCGCTTTTGTCTTTGGATCCTTCTCCACATACTGGAGGTAATCGAGGAAATCGAGATCGCACTGGTTGCCGACCGAGATAACATTCGAGAAACCGATGTTCTGTGCAAGGCTCCAGTCTACAACGGTATTGATAATGGCCCCGCTCTGTGAGAGAAACGCGATGTTACCCGGTTTTGGCGACTGGTGGACATAGGTCGTATCGATACCCCGTGGGGGTACGATAATACCCAGGCAGTTGGGTCCGATAAGCCGTGTGCCGTGGCCCTTCGCGATTGCCACGACCCGGTCCTCGAGTGCCTTACCCTCGGGCCCCATCTCCTTGAATCCGGCAGTGACAATAATGACCATCGGAACGCCCTTTGCCCCGCACTCTTCCACTACGGCAGGTACATGGATGGCAGGAACCGTAACAACGGCCATATCCACGGGGGCCTGAATTGCAGAAATGGTGGGATACGCCTTGAGCCCCTGGATCTCCGAACGCTTGTTGTTGACCGGGTAGAGTTGTCCCGGGAAATGCAGGAGGTTATGCATGACAGCGTATCCCATCTTTGACGTGTCCTGAGACGCGCCGATCACCGCGATTGAACGGGGGGTGAAGTATTCGATGGGTACCGGGTTGCGCTCTTTTTGTTCCGCCTTCGTTATAGTATCAGTAACGATCACGCGGGCATCCACTGCACAGGCTCCGGATTCATACAGCCTTAATGGATTGATATCGAATTCAGCGATGTGCTCATTTTCTTCAAAGAGACGGCAGACGTTCCCGATGATCCGTATAAGGGTCTCTTCGTCACGGGGCTTGGATCCCCGGTATCCGGCAATGAGCGGGTATGCGTTGATCTCGTGGATCATCTGGCGGATTTCGTCTTCAGTTACCGGGAGGATGCGGAGCGTTACATCCTTCATAAGTTCGACCATCGTGCCGCCCATGCCAAAGGTGATGACCTTTCCAAAGGCCGGATCAGTCCTCCCGCCGATGATAAGTTCGATGCCGGGTTCTGCCTGCTGCTCGACCATCACCCCGTCAATCTCTGCCTCGGCATTGTATGCTTTTGCATTGTCGATAATCTTCGTGAACGCACCAAGGGCCGCTTTTTTGCTGCCGATACCGACCATCACACCGCCCGCATCGCTCTTGTGGACGATCTGCGGGGAGATAATCTTCATGACAACGGGACATCCCATTTTCTCGGCCGCCGTTGCGGCATCTTCACCGTTTTTCACGATCTGGTACTCGGGGACCGGGATCTCGTATTTCCGTAAAATATCGTATCCTTCAGCTTCAGAGAGCATCTTCTGAGTCAAAACGTTCACCTCGATTCATGAGTAGGGAGATTTTAGTTATGTACTTTAATCTCCTCGAAGATTTTGTGGCATGCGCGAAAGAGTTCCAATAACAGGACACAGATGCAGACCGCATTTTAATGATGTGATATGAAATTTGATAATGTCTCATTTAAATGTACTGAAATGAAAGCAATGCGCGAGATAGGGTAAACAGACGAATATTTGGGCGATTTTGAGCATTTCGACCACAAAGATTAACTTTAATTCATCATTATTGATAATGTAGATTAGAGGCATACTATGGACAAGAGCGCAGATTCCGGGAAAGAACCCCATTACTACACACCGGATCCTTCCTACCGCACGCACAGCTGGATGGGCGATTATACCTGGACATACAACGAGTTTGTCAAGGATCCGGACAAATTCTGGGATAATATCGCAAAGAAACTCCACTGGTTCTCACCTTACGACAAGGTCAGCGAATGGAACTACCCGTATGCAAAATGGTTCGTGAACGGCAAGACCAACATCACCTATAACTGTCTTGACCGGCACGTGCTGGGCGACCGGAGAAACAAGGTCGCGCTTATCTGGAAGGGCGAGAACAATAACGAAGAGCGGGTCTTTACCTACCGTCAGCTATATCGCGAGGTGCAGCGGTTTGCAAACGGCTTAAAGAAACTGGGCGTGGTAAAAGGTGACCGGGTCTGTATTTACATGCCGGTTATTCCCGAACAGGTAATCGCCATGCTCGCCTGCACCCGGATCGGTGCCATCCATTCCGTGGTATTCGGTGGATACGGGGCAGCAGCACTTAACCAGAGGATTGTCGGCGCCGGTGCGAAGATAGTTATCACGGCCGATATGGCAATCCGGCGGGGCAAGGCAATTCCTCTTATGCATGTTATCCAGGAAGCAATCATCGGTGCACCAACAGTCGAGCATCTCATTATCCTGCGCAGGGAACAGCATATCCCGGTAGAACTCCACAGCGAGATGGAACTTGATTTTTATGAAGTAATGGCGGACGTGAACAACGATTGCCCGGCTGAAGTTATGGATTCTGAGGACCCGCTCTTTATCCTGTACACGAGCGGGACGACCGGATCTCCCAAGGGAATTGTTCATACCTGCGGGGGATACATGGTTGGCGCGTATTACACGACCAAGTATCTCTTCGATATCAAGGAACATGATGTCTACTGGTGCACAGCAGATCCCGGCTGGATCACCGGCCATTCCTATGTTGTCTACGGGCCGCTCTCGGTCGGTGCCACGGTGCTTATCGCGGAGAGCACGCCCGATTACCCGGATCCGGGTGTCTGGTGGAAGATCGTGGAAGAGTACGGGGTCAACATCCTGTATACCGCCCCTACCGCGATCCGCATGTTCATGAAACTCGGCAGGGAATGGCCGGATAAATATAACCTCAGTTCCCTGCGCGTACTGGGATCGGTCGGTGAACCGCTCAACCCGGAAGCATTTGAGTGGTTCTACCATGTGATCGGGAGGGACAAGTGTCCCATCGTAGATACCTGGTGGCAGACCGAGACCGGTATGCACATGGTAACAACCGTGCTTGGAGAACCGATGCGGCCGGGTTACGTGGGGAAGTCTATTCCCGGTGTCGTGGCAGACGTGGTAGACAAGGACGGCAAAAGCCTCGAGCCGGGAAAGAGAGGTTTCCTTGTTATACGACAGCCATGGCCGGCAATGATGCGCACGATCTGGAACAATGACGAACGGTACCGTAAGTACTGGGAAACGATCCCTGGCTGCTACCAGGTAGGAGATCTTGCTATTCGTAGCGAGGATGGCTACATTATCGTTATCGGAAGATCCGACGACCTTATCATTGTCTCCGGCCACAACATCGGAACCGCGGAGGTTGAGAGTGCGCTTGTCTCCCATAAGGCAGTCGCAGAAGCCGCCGTTATCGGAAAACCGGATGTCCTTAAAGGGAACACGATCAAGGCGTTTGTCTCGCTCCGGGTTGGCAATACTCCCAGCGAGAAACTGAAAAACGAACTGATCTATCACGTGCGAATTACGCTTGGCCCCATTGCAATGCCTTCAGAGATCGAGTTTGTGGATACGCTTCCCAAGACCCGGAGCGGAAAGATCGTCCGGCGCATCCTCAAGGCTAAAGAGATGGGAATGGACCCGGGCGATATCTCCACGCTCGATGAGTAAACCCGGCGTCAGATCAA
>JBAZHU010000160.1:0-4234 GCA_041652215.1 Methanoregula sp.
GTGGTTGTGGCGGCTCTCCTGCACGACATTGGACACGGGCCGTACTCTCATGCGAGCGAACCCCTGATAGAGGCCTGGCTCGGCCGTACCCACGACGATATTGCCGGGATCATAGACGCGCAGTTCAGCGCACTGCTGGAGCCACTGGGGATAGAACCCTCCGATCTGTGCGCGGTCGTAAAAGGCATTCACCCCCTTTCGGGGATTATCCATGGCGATCTCGATGTGGACCGGATGGATTACCTGCTCCGCGATGCCTACTATACCGGCGCCCCGTACGGCACGGTCGATGCGCACCGCCTTATCCGGAATATCCACCTGACCCCGGAAGGGGTCATGCTTGATGAGAACGGGATCAATGCGGCAGAATCGCTGTTGATCGCACGGACCCTGATGCGTCCGACCGTCTACTACCACCATGTGAGCCGGATCGGGGAGTGCATGTTCCAGCTGGCGATGCTCGATCATGCGACAACACTCCCCCCAATGGGGAGGGAGCAGATGTGTGCGCTTGACGATGCGGAGTGTATGCATGCGCTCAAGACCTCAAAAAGCTCCCTTGCCCGCGAGATGGCAGACCGGCTCTACGGGCGGAGGCTCTATAAAAGGGCGGTCTATGCCGGCCAGGATCAGGTCAACGCGGTGACATTCCAGACCGGCTGGTCGCTTGCGCGATCGCGGGAGGTCGCAGAGGATATTGCCGGCATGGCAGGATGCCGGGCGGCCGATGTTCTCGTGGACATCCCCCCGGTTCCCGGGGATATGTCCCTTGAAGTCCAGGTAAAAAACCGGCACGCTGTCGTGGGTTTTTCCGAGTTGTCGCCACGGCTACGGACACTTAACCAGACCCGGCGCGAGCAGTGGCGCCTGGGGATTTACACTCTTTCAGCCTATCGCGATGCGGTCGCCGATGCAGCAGCAGAGGTTCTGCACATAAAAAAGCCTACCCGCCAGGACAAACTCTTCTGATCCGGTCAGTTCCCGGGCAGGCATTCCAAAAAGGCCCCCTTGTGGATAAAAAACTCTAATACATGGCTTTTCCAACACTCTCCCCTATGAAAGAATATCTGGTCGTTGGCCTGTTCCTTGTTATCGTGGGCGTCGCGGTTGCGGGATGTACTGCTGGTAATCCGGACGGGCAGAATGTGACTTCTGTTCCTGCATCCACCACCGGTATGGTCCAGGAGACTACGAATGCAGCCCCGGTAACTCAGGCAACACTTGCCCTTGGCGATCACTACCTCCAGAAGTCATACTCGTTCCACAACACGAACGACACGTATACCGAGCAGATCAGGATCGCCGACCAGTCCTGGGCGCTCGTGTACAAGGTGACCCCGTTGAGCGATGATGTACAGGCCGGCTGGTTCGAGCTGACCGTCACCAACGTTGACTCAAAAAAGAGCCAGACGTTTGGTTATAGCCGGACATTCGCAAATGACACGTACCAGCAGTACCCGATGTACGGGCAGGGTTCCTACGAGATCGCCATGAAGGGAAACCTGACCAAGATCGATCTGGATATTGCCCGGCGTCTTCCTTAGACGGTGGTAATGAATGGCTGACATATTCACTGATGTTTTCATTTTCACCTGCGGGATCGTCATCGTGATCGCGATCGTGACTACTGCGTTCATGAAACTGCGGTCAGCGGAACGCAGGATGCACGAGAGCAGTTACAAACTCAAAGTCTACACGGATCTCTTAAACGCCGTGACCGAGATCAATCTTGCCTATGGGGACAGTTACAAGCTGGATATCGCCAAAAAAGACCTCGCTCTTACGCTCAACCGGCTCAACCTCATTGCGAGTTCCGGCGTTCTCAGGAGCGTCAACGACCTGCTGGATCTCTTTAACGAGAGCAAGGACAAGGAATTCGACGCACTCCGGCTCCACAATGTCCTCAATACGATCGTCATTGAAGCCCGCCGGGATCTCAACCCGCCCCATGCCCGCCGGGTCGAGGAGTCCCGGGTGCGGTACCGTTTCTTTGCCCCGGCCCGGAAATAACCGGAAAAATAAAAGAATCCGGCGCCGTTTGAAACCATCACCCCCTCTTTTCGCACATATGCGGGTGGCCCGGGCAGGGGGAAATCTCCCGTTCCTGTAATTCCTGGTTTTGGCTTGCAGTTTTTTTTATGAACGTGAGATACCCCCATGCGGGGTATCCCTGCGATACCGGGGATGGGCCGGGAGGGTGTGTCATGTACGGGACATGCCCCCTCCCGGGGTATCTCATGATTCATTGGGGGGTGGCGGCAGGGTGCCTCATCGCGGGTGCCCTGCCCCCCCCGGGGAGTACCACGGCCCCGGGAACTCCCCTCCCCATAGATCTTCCGTCATACATTCCCCAGGAACACGCGGTTGCCGGGATGGAAATTGCAGGAGACCCCCCTGGAGGGTGTGTCGTGATCCCGGTGATACCTCCTTTGGGTGCCCCGTACGATCCCGGGGGGATGGGTGGGCAGGGTACCTCCCGCCCCCGGACCTGCCCTCCCGCCGCCCGGCACAAGACCGGGGGAAACGGGCATACCCCCCGGCATAAACTCTTTGTAACTGCGACTCAGACATTGGTATCACACGAGAGCAAGGTGGAGGCGCAGATGAAAAAGGAATACGTGGTCGGGGTGACCGGGGCAAGCGGGATCTGCTATGCCCGGCGCCTGCTTGAGGTGCTGTGCGAAGATGCCCGCGTGCATGTGATCATCTCGGATGTCGCGCAGGAGATTGCACTTCACGAGGGTGCGGATCTTTCGGGGTTTGACGCGACGTACCACCCGTTTGGGGCGATCAGCGCTGAAATCGCAAGCGGCTCGCACCGGCACGACGGGATGGTGATAATCCCGTGCAGCGCAAAGACCCTTTCTGCCATCGCCACCGGGTACGCAGACAACCTCATCACCCGGACGGCCGACGTCTGCTTAAAGGAACGCCGGAAGTGTATCCTTGTCACCCGCGAGATGCCGCTCTCGAAGATCCACCTGACCAACATGCTTGCCGCACACGATGCCGGGGCGACGATCATGCCGGCCTGCCCGGGGTTCTACCATCACCCGGAAAAGATAGACGATCTTGTGGATATGGTCGTAGGCCGGGTGCTCGATCACCTCGAAGTCGATCATACGCTTACCAAACGCTGGAGTGGTTACGATGCGTGAATTCATTGAAAAAATGAGGAAAGAGGGCCGTGTTATCGACGTCAAAGAGCCGTGTGCCCCGGATATGGCGGCTGCAAAGCAGGCAGCGGCAACCGATAAGATCATTTTTTTCCACACTATGGGAGGCGCACGGACGGTCATGAACGTGACTGCCAACCGGCATTCCCTGGCACTCGCGCTCGGGATCGACGAGAAGCAGCTCGTGAAAAAACTCGCGGACGCGAACTTTGACGGGAAGATCATAAACGACGGAAAACTTGCCATGCAGAAACCGGATCTCAGAAAGATCCCGGTCATGCATTTCTTCCCGAAAGACGCAGGGAAATATTTCACGGCGGGGGTCGTTTTTTCGAAATGGGACGGGGTGGAGAACGCATCTATCCACCGCATGCTCGTGCTTGACGACACCAGAGTCGCTGCCCGGCTTGTTGAGGGCAGGCACACGTACGTGATGCACAAAAAGGCGCTTGCCTGCGGTGAGCGCCTGCCGGTTGCGATGGTGATCGGGGCCCACCCGGCCGTGACGTTTGCGAGCTGCACCCGGGTGCCGACCGGAAAAGAACTCGCGTATGCGGCCGAACTCCTCGGCGGGACGATCCACGTAAAGGAATGCAGCAACGGCGTGCTGGTTCCTGCCGATGCGGAGATCGTCCTTGAAGGATTCATCGGCCCTGATGTCACCGATGAGGGTCCGTTTGTCGATATCACGGGCACCTACGACCCGGTCCGGCGCCAGCCGGTGATCGAGTTCACGGGCATGTACACGAAACCGGATTTCATCTACCACAGTATCCTGCCCGGGGGAGACGAGCATAAGGTCCTGATGGGCTGCCCCTACGAACCCAAGATCTACCGGGCGGTTGCCGGTGTGACTGAAGTGAGAAATGTCGTTCTCACCAAAGGAGGCTGCGGGTATCTCCACGCGGTTGTCCAGATCAAAAAGAGCACGCAGGGCGACGGGAAAAACGCGATCATGGCGGCCTTTGCCGCCCACACGTCGCTCAAGCACGTGGTCGTGGTGGACGAGGATATCGATCCCTCCGACCACCACGACCACGTGCTTGAGCGACGTGTGG
>JBAZHU010000161.1:0-4175 GCA_041652215.1 Methanoregula sp.
CTCCGGCTGCTCCATCGCGAGCGAGACCTGTGTCACGTTCCCGTTGTCTACGGTCGCATTCACGTACCCCGGTATACCTTTATCAGAGAGATACGTGATATTGACCGTCGCCCCGGAAAGCGTCACGTTCATGAACGTCTGGTTCATCTGGAATGCCCGTTCTGTAAGCTGATGTGTAAATCCCTGGTAGGTTGCATTGGCACTCAGCGGTGCGGTCACGTTGATTGCCGCAGCCGACTGCTCGGTTACGGAGGGAACCGTCCCTCCCGACATGGCCCCCTGGAGGTTTACCCGATCCCCTGCCGCGTTCCGGTACGCCATCGAAAAGGTGCCTTCATTGCCCGCCGTGGGATTCGCAGTGGCGGTCTCGCGGCTAAACCCGTCTGCTGCAAGGGTCTCGTTGACCTGCCGGACCAGGGGATCGGCCGCGAGCCGTTCGTTAAACTCCTGCTGGTTTTTCTCTTTTTCCGCAGCCTCGCGCTGGAGCTGTTCCTTGAGAGCAGCGGTATCCTGCGACATCTGGCTGTTCTGGAGTTCGGACTGGGCGGACTGCGAGGATGACGATGCAGATGAATCACGGCCTGCCTGCTGCTGGGCCGAGACCGACTGCTGCACGATCTGGACCGAACTCGATCCAAAAGCAGAAGATGCCGCCCCGCTCGTGCTCGTGACCTGGCTTGCCGGCGGTTTTGCATACTGCGAGGGATCCTGCACGAAGTGGACAATAATTTCCGGCAGGGTCACCTGGACGGGCGAGGCGTCCGTGTACTGGAACGCAACCTGGATCTTTACCGACTTTGGAACGTCCGATGTGCCGGCGCTGATGTTGAGGTTGGAATTCCCGGCCGGGAGCGTGGTCGTGTAGACCCGGTTCTTGGTACTCGTCATGACCGTCCCGGTGTTCTGCAATTGTTCGACAGTCGTAAACCGGAGCGTCCCGTCAACATCGTGGGAGTAGGTGTTTGAGACCGGCAGGGTGATGGCTGCGGTCTCGTCAAGCCCGAAATAATAATCCGTTTGGTCCGATGTGATCGTGATGCCGGCGGCAAGCGTTGCCGGGATCAGCAGCGCGGCAAAAAGGAGCAGGATAATTCCCGCACGGTACGCCTTCATTGGATGATCCGCCCCCTGCCGTACCGGAGGTAAAGTTCAGCGCAGAGCAGCACGAGCGCGCCAAAGATGAAATAATCCCTGATACTCGTGTCCTCTTTCTCATGCACGATGTTCGGGGAGAGTCCTGAGTACACATCACGGAGGGTCTTCTCATCTACCGACTTGTAGTATTTTCCCCCGGTCTGGTCGGCAACAGACTGTAGTGTCGCCTCATCAAGCTGGGCATACTGCGGGTTACCCAGCCAGTCATAGCCGAGGACCGTCGGGGTTGAAGATCCGAGGCCGACCGTGTAGACCGGGATGCCGGCGGATTTCGCAAGCGCACTTGCCTCGTCGGGCGTGACAACACCGGCATTATTGACCCCGTCAGAGAGCAGGATGATCACGCTTTTCTTGTTCGGTTCCGACTGGGCCATATCCACGGCAAGCGCGAGGCCGTCACCGATCGCGGTCTCACCGGATCTCGGGGAGATGGCGGTAATCTTCTCTTTGACCCGGTCCTTGTCCTGGCTCAGGTATGCTGCCGTCGTCGCACCGGATTCAAAGATCACGACACCGGCAGAATCCTTCGGGTCGAGACTCCCGACCAGCAGTCTTGCCGCGCTCTTTGCCGCCTCGATACGCGAAGGCTGGTAATCGGTTGCCTGCATGCTGCCTGAATCGTCAATAACCAGAATGACGTTTGTGCCCTCTTTTGTCTGTTCGAGCGGGATGTGGGGATCGGCAAGACCGATCACGAGAAGGCCGATGACCGCAAGGGCGACGATAAAGAGGATATGCGTCCGCTTTGATTTTTGCGCATCCCCGAGCGCCGACTTCACAAACGCGATCCGGGAGAACGCGATCGCTTCCTGCTTCTTTTTCCGGATAACGTAGTAATAGATCCCGGCAAGGACCGGGATCACGAGCAGGACAGGGAGCCAGAGCGGCTCATAAAACCCGGACATAGCCAGCCCTCCTCCGTGCAACGCCGGCAAAGAACCGTTTTAACGGAATATCATAGGGCTCATCGGTCAGGAGGGCAACCTCCCGGATCCGGTTTCGCGCAAACTCCGTGTGCATCTCATCGTCCGCGTCTGCGACCAGTTCCCGGTACCGCTGGCGAAAGGCCGGGTCCGAAGTATCGACAAGGATCTGCTCGCCCGTCTCGGAATCTTCGAGTTCGATGAGGCCGATGTCCGGGAGTTCCTGTTCCCTTGGATCGGTCATCCGGATTGCAAGCACCTCGTGCCGGCGCCGCAGGATCCGCAGCGGCAGCGAGAACGAGGGCGAGGCAAAATCCGAGAGGATGACAACCGAGCTCCGGCGCGAGAGGATGGTCGCGAGGAATTTTACCGCAACAGAAAGATCGGTCTTTTGCGATGCGGCCTTGTGGTCGATCATCACGTTGAAGAGAGCGGCGAGGTGCTTCCTGCCCCGTTTTGCCGGGATGTATTTCTCGACCCGGTCGGAGAAGAGTACGAGGCCGATCCGGTCGTTGTTTTTTACCGTGGCAAACGCGAGGCTCGCGGTTACTTCGAGGATCTTCCGCTGCTTGGTGGTATCCGAGCCGAACCCGGCCGAGCCGGAGATATCCACGACAAAGTAAAACGTCTGGTCCCGTTCCTCGGTGAACTCCTTGATGAACGGGTGGTTGTACCGCGCCGTTACCTTCCAGTCGATCGACCGGATGTCATCCCCGGGAACATACTCGCGGATCTCGGAAAACTCAACCCCCTGTCCCTTGAAGACCGAGTGGTGGAGGCCGGACTGGAGCCCTTCGACAAGGACGCCGGTCGCGAGATCGATCTTCTTGAGTTGCCGGATCAGTTCGGTGCGTTCGTCCATCCGGCATCACCCGCGTGGTGGAATTGAATCGCGGACCGGCCTTCTTGGGCAGACCGGCCCGGCACTGCATGGGTCATGGGGATCACGGCACCTTGACAACGCCAAGGATGCGGTCGATGATCCGGTCGGTCGTGATCCCGTCTGCTTCCCCCTCGTACGTGAGGAGGATCCGGTGCCGGAGGACATCGTGGGCCACGGCTTTGAGATCTTCGGGGATTACGTAGCCGCGCCCGGCGAGCAGGGCATGGGCCTTGCCGCCAAGAACCAGGAAGATCGAGGCACGGGGCGAGGCACCGAGCGCAAGGTACCGGGCCTCTTCGATGCCGTACGCATCGGGGTGCCGGGTCGCGTCCACCAGGTCGCAGGCATAGCGCTTGATCGCTGCATCCGCGTACACCTGCTGCGTGAAGGCCTGGATCTCGAGAATCTTTTCTTTTGTAACCACCTTTCGCGGGGTAACGGTTGTCCCCTCCGTGAACC
The DNA here is from genome assembly GCA_041652215.1 of Methanoregula sp. GTDB lineage: Archaea > Halobacteriota > Methanomicrobia > Methanomicrobiales > Methanospirillaceae > Methanoregula. The sequence continues at coordinate 3,421 of JBAZHU010000161.1, forward strand.
GGTCGAGCACGACAACCTCGTCTGCCTTGTCCGGGTAGGTCATGAGCACCTTGAACATGAACCGGTCGACCTGCGCCTCGGGGAGCGGGTACGTGCCCTCCGACTCGATCGGGTTCTCGGTCGCAAGCACAAAGAACGGACGGGCAAGCGTGTGGGTCTCTCCCTGGATGGTCACCTGCCGCTCCTGCATCGCTTCAAGCAGGGCCGACTGGACCTTGGGCGGGGCACGGTTGATCTCATCGGCGAGTACAAAATGCGCAAACACCGGGCCTTTGATGGTCGAGAACGTCGAATCCTTCTGGTTGTAGATCTTTGTTCCCATGATGTCGGCAGGGAGAAGATCGGGCGTGAACTGGATCCGTACAAAACTACAGTCGATACACTGCGAGAGGGTCCGGATCGTCAGGGTCTTTGCGATCCCCGGTACGCCTTCAAGAAGCACGTGGCCGTCGGCACAGAGCGCGATCAACAGCCGGTCGATCACGTCCCGCTGGCCGACGATAACGGTCTTCATCTCGCTGCGGAGTTCATCTAATGTCTCTGCATATTCCTTTGCCTGGCTCGTCAGGCTGCTTATTTCGGCATTCATACCTTATACCTCGTGGCGGAAAGGCCAGGGAAAAATTTCCCCTGGCATGAATTTGCAGGGCTGCACAAACCCGCCCGGAATTTTTTGCCGGGGAAGAATCAAAACGATCTTCTCAGGTTGTCCCTGCATTCCACCGTTTGTATGATCTCCGGGTTTTATATGATGG
>JBAZHU010000162.1:0-4158 GCA_041652215.1 Methanoregula sp.
CCGGGTGTACCCGAGGGCGCCGGGGTTCCACACGGTCCAGATCCGGACCGGCATCCGGAAACGGGCGCAGATGGGCGGCAACCGGGACTTCAGCCCGGAGCATGGCGGGTTTGTGAGCCCGGCGTTTGAGTTCATGATTGTGGATGATGGCAATGTTCGAGAATGAACTGCAGACCCGGGCTGCGATCTGCGGCACCGGCGTCCTGCTTGCCATCATATTTTTCTTCGCGCACCTGCCGGTTCTCCTGCTCGTCGTGCCGGTCGCCATCCTCTTCCTCGGCCTTGTTGCCGACCCGGAGGAGACCCACGCGGTCTGGTACGGGATGCTGAATACGATCGGGATCTTCGATCTCGCGGCGCTCAGCGAGTCCGGGAAGGCGAACCTCGCGGAGAAGCGGCATTACTTCTGGTTCGGCGAGGTCGCGATGGCCGCCATTCTTGCCGGCATCATTGCGTTCCCCCTCGGCTTCCGGCTCGCGGAACTGGCGGACCCTGCGGTTGCGTTCACCGGCGCAGCGCTGCTTTTCCTCCTCCTGTTTGTGTTCCTGCCAAAGATTGTCCGGCACGGGATGCGGGAGGACACGGATGCCGTCATCGATGCGTTCGGGAAAAACGAGCATGTTCGAAAGGTCTTCTGGGCGGCGTTCATGGCGGTGGCGGGGCTCGTGCTCGCCCGGATCGTAGATCCGGCGACAACACAGGAGATCGTACGGGCGATAACCGGCTAAATCCCTTTTTTTTACTTGAGAACGGGAATGTGAAAGTATTGGTGATGGGGCCGGGCGGGAAAACATCCGGTCCGCCAGCCCCGATGAGCCTCTCTCCTTCCCCCCTCTTCCCGGCTCAAACCCCCCGCACGCCATCACGGGCATCCGGCACATCCCCGGCATACCGGGGGATCACGTGGCAGTGCATCAAAAGTCTGCCCGCCCGCTTCGCCCACGTTAAAACCCGATGGTGTAGCCGTCCGGCCGGAACTTTTCTTCAAGGATCTTTTTCGCATCCGGCAACAAGATCGACCGCTGCCTGCCTGCATCTCCCACATTGAACCTGATATTGTAGCCGTCCGGCCCGAACTGCTCCTCAAGGATTGTTGTCAGCTCCATCTCTGTGAGATCCATCTGCCCTGTATTATCCGGTAATCCAGACCTGTGCCTTCACCGGGATCGGGCCTGAAATATTTGAGGGGATATCTTCGTGAATTTCGGCATGATAGTTTTTCCCGGTTTTTCCCGAAGAGATTCCTTCAGCAGAAAGAAATTCCACGTCAAAGGTAATTCCGGTTGCTGCCAGATTGATGGATTGAATGGTGTCGGGGATATACACGCTCGTCGTGTAATTTCGGGTATTTTCTGCATTGGGAACCCAACGTGTATACCGGGCAGTTGAATTACTTATCATTGGCAAGAGAGCAGTGTCATCAAGTGTGTAAATCTCAGAATCATCTGATGATTTGTAAAACCTTGCCTGGAGATCCGAAAGGTCACCGGTATTTGTCTGAAATCCGAGCATTTTTCCGTCTTTTGTCATGACCAGCACAGATGTCCAGTTCCCGAATTTCTGGTATTGGAGATCTTTATCAGAAAATACCTCTTTTCCCTTATGAACCGGCAGGGGAACAATAATTACGTCCCCAATTACCCCACTATAATCATCGAGACCTTTTACCGAAATCGTGTATGCGTCAATACTTGTCGCAGAATCTGTTTGATTCCAGAAATGGAGAAATGCAATACTAAGCACGACAAAGAGTAATATCCCGGCAATTGCCACAATGTAGGTAAGTCTGTTATTCTCTGCCATCGGTAATCCTCCGGTATTTTGATAAAAATATGGGTGGTGTTATCAGATTATCACCTTTTTGCATAATCAACCAGACCCCTATTATATTTGAATCCCTCCACAATGCAGTTTTTTGTGTCCTTGTACCAGCGTGGGATCATGCTGCCAGTCGCTGTTTTGTGTCCATAGTGTTCGTGATGTAACTCCGGTATTTGTAGAGGGGCGGTACCCCCAACCCTTCCTCAATGGTGAGTAACGTACATCTTTGCGCAGCTGTCCTCCCGGTTTTTCCGCGTGGAGTTTCAGACGCGATTGGCAAAAATTGGCCCCCTTCAAAAATGAGCCGTGAGGATCCGTTTGACCTGAAAGAAGCGGGGGGCAAAAACGGAGAAAAGTGGTGTATCGTGTCAGGGAATCCGGCTGACCGGATCGGTAGGCCGGTCAAAGTTTTCCGGTGTGAAAACCGGTTCCATGAGATGGTTGAAGTATCTGGCCTGCTGACTGATGTTTCCTGATTTAACCGCCCCGAAATACACAATGTAAAAATCCGGTGAGCTGCTTTTTCAGTGTATTCGATTGTTGTAAAATATCCTTGCGGTAATGTTGTTTTCAAAACCGGTTACATTCAAAATGACCGTCCCGGGTGCCGGCCGCACGTATTCCCGGGCCGGATAATCCAGCGAAACATTCGTAGTATATGCATGGCCCGTTCGCTGAAGGTAAAAGGTGTCCAGGACGTCCCGTTTGTCCAGGTACTGTTCCCGATCAAGGAAATCCCTCCTCGGGGATCATCTGAAGAAAAGTATGTCGGGGCCGTCGTTACAGAGGAGTTCATCAGTGTATGGCAGGTAATTCCTCGGTCATAAGTATCGCATATCCCCCATCACGGGTCTGGATAATCGATTCGGCACCCCCGTTAGTAATTCCAAATTTTGTATCCCATATGACGACCCCCGTGTGATCAAGCTTGATCACATGCATCGACTGGCTCCCGGAACTCCAGTCAGCATATCCTGTTTTTTGGGGTACGGGAAATGCCGCAAACACGTACCCCCCATCAGATGTCCACGCAATCGGGCCATTTGCATTCAGGTGTTTTTCATTCGACACAGTGCCATCCTGACCGCAAGAGAGTTCAACGGTTTCCGTTGTGCCGCCGTTATCTGTTCCGTAACGGACAATATTGTAGAGGATTTCAATTTCCCCCCCAGAATTTTCGCGCAAAGACCAAATTTTGTTAATTCGGACATTTTTAGATGTCTTGCCGTTTTCCACCGCATGATTCCAAAGCAGGGTGCCGTTTCGGTCGGTTTCTTTGATCCAACCGGTGACATTGACATGGACTATTGTTCCCTGTTCCATCACAGGATCGGTCGTGTACCCGGCAACTGCATATCCCCCGTCACGTGTCCGAACAAACGAGGCAGCACTCTGGTTTTTCTGAATACTATCGGTTTCCTTTTGTTCAACACTCCCGTTCACAGAGAGCATTATTATCTGAATTTCTGGTTTTGAACCCGACATGTCGACAAGAGCAAAAAGTTTGTCATCGGAAGAACTCAAAGAGGAAACGCTGATGTCAGCTGGTTTTTCGGAGAGCCGGTGCGCGAGAGGAATCTCCCACACTTTCTCTCCGCTTTCATCCAGCCCGAAAATCAGGTCCCCCGCACTTGCAGCAACATATTCCCCCTCAGGCACAGGGACAATCGATGTGATCAAGGGGCTATCCGGGAAATCCCTGTCCATGATAACGGTTCCGCGTTTATCCAGTCCAATAACTCGGGGAATACGTATTCCACTCGGAATGCTGTTTTTTTCACCAGCGATAATATATCCTCCCGTGGACGTCTCAATAATGATGTGTCCCCGGTCATCACTTCCACTGTCGATAGTTGTATTCCACTGTTCCGTGCCATTTGGATCCAGTTTCAGGATTTTAATATCGCCATTTGGGACATAATCTTTCCCAATACAGCCAAAGGTGAAAAAGCTGGTGAAAAGTAAGCCGATAGCAATCGCTGTGACAAACGTGGTTTTAATCATTTTTTGTCCGGTGTGCACAACAGATCAAATCCTGCCAAACAACTCATTCACTACATGATTTATACAAAAATAAAATGTTCGAAAGGAACTTACTCAGGCTTCATAGATAAAATCTCCATGCTGGTATCCAGCCCCAAATTTCGCCCGGATTGCCCCTATCAGCATCTAATCCGGGCCCGTATCGGCCTTCGTTTAAAAACAAGCCTGAATTGGCCGTATTTCGGCAATCGGGCGAAATAAAACGGCCTCATAGCGTCGATTTAAGGCACGGTTCTCTCCCCGGTCGGGCGTTGGGACGTTCCGGGAAAAGGGCCGCTTAAACCACATCTGTGG
>JBAZHU010000163.1:0-4138 GCA_041652215.1 Methanoregula sp.
ACCCGGCGACAAGTTACCTTGCCGCACTCTCTATCCTCTCCCTGTTGAAAAACCTTGACAGCCCGCTCGTGGTCGGGACCTGAAAAACCGGGTGAAGTAATCGCCATGGTACCCTTGGAATACCTGCTGAAATTCATTGATGAGGATGCACCGTTCGGGGATGTGACCTCAGAGTCCATCATTCCCGATGTGTCCTGCCGCGCAGTTATCCGGGCCGAGCAGGACGGCATCGCCGCCGGTCTCGATGAGGCTGCGGCGCTCTTTTCCCATTTCGGGGTGGACGTGCAGCAGGATGCCCGCTATGGTGAAACGGTAAAGAGCGGGGCGGTGCTTCTCTCTATCTCGGGGCCGGCAAAGAAGATCCTGCTCGTGGAACGCACCGCGCTCAACATTATCGGCAGGATGAGCGGGATTGCTACCGAGACACGAAATCTGGTGGATCTGGTACTGGGGGAAAATCCCCGCTGCCGTGTGGCAGGGACGCGCAAAACCTGCCCGGGCCTGCGGGCGCTGGACAAGAAAGCCGTAGTGCTCGGGGGCGGCGATCCCCACCGGTCGAGCCTGAGCGACGGCGTGCTCATCAAGGACAACCACCTGCTCCTTGTGACGGTTGAAGAGGCGATCACAAGGGCAAAAGCAGCAAGTGTTTACCGGAAGATCGAGATAGAGGTGGAAAACGCTGACGATGCGCTTGCGGCGGCACGGGCCGGAGCCGACATTCTTCTTTTCGATAATATGACACCTGACGGCGTCAGGGAAACAATCCATGAACTGGAGCAGGCCGGGCTCCGGGACCGGGTCACCATCGAACTCTCGGGAGGCATTACGGCAGGAACCATCCGGGAGTACGCACGGACCGGGGCGGATGTGATCAGCCTTGGTGCACTTACCCACACGGTTCGGAATTTTTCAGTAACGCTGGAAATACTGAAGTAATCTTTTTACTAAGATTCCCGGTATAGAAACTGCGGGAGACTCTCGGGGAGGGGGTATCCTGATGCCGATGTACTCACCATCGCACAGGAAGCACCGGGCACGATAATACTGCTGAAGGCAAAACCCGGTACCGGTGCCACCGTTTTGTACAAAAGCGTGTACGCGGGATTCCCACCAGAATGAATTACTGAATCTCCCGTATATCATCTGCTAAACTTACCTGTATCTCTTTTTTACCCTGATAGGTCTGGACGGTCCCATACAATGAGACGGACATCCCTTTTGCAAAGGCTCGGTCACCGGCAACAGTCGCAGGTACAAACACCGTAACATTATCGATAGTGAGCAGCACATGCCCGCCGTTTTTGAGAACAGTCGCCTGATCGATGGTACCCGACAGGAGGACAAGTGTCCCGTCTGCGGCCTGGTCTGTATAGGCAGATGCAAACGGCGCTTTTCCGATCTGCACGAGTACGATGTGGGCAGCAATGACCGCAAGGGTAACCGCGATCAACAGCAGGATCGCGATCCGCTCCTGGTGCCCGAACATAGGTGATGATTGAAACCGGGGATATAAATTACCGACAGGTTGATATGTTAACGCTGTTAACACTACGATCATGTATCAGCAAACCTTACCACCCTCCTCACGGACGGTTCTTGAGATACTGGGCACCGGGGGTGCCATGACCCACAAGGACATTGTCAAGAAAAGCAGGCTGGCCCCGCGAACCGTGCGGTACGCCTTGAAAAAACTCAAAGAGCGCCACCTCATCATCGAGAAGTTCAACTTCCGTGATGCGCGGCAGATCATCTACCAGAACAGACCCGTTACTACCCCTGAAGCCCAGCCGGCACTTGTATGACCAAACATACCTGCACGCTCATGCACTGCGACACCATGGTACGAAACCTCCTGCCGCCCATGAGAGCGGAGATGGTCTCCCGGCTGGTCAACAAACAGGGCATCAGCCAGAGCGATGCAGCAAAGAAACTTGGCGTTACACGCGCCGCGGTATCCCAGTATATGAGCAAAAAAAGAGGATACGGGGCAATTGAATTGTCATCCGAACTCGATGCGATGATCGATCGCTGGGCGCTTGCAGTGGTTACCGGAGAAAGCGACATCAATCTCTGCGATGTGTGCCAGTGCGCACTCAAGAAAATTTAAAATCCTAAAAATCCGTTCTCCCATCCGTCGCGAGGGTATTCCTGTTTTTTAAGACTGTTGCCCACCGGGCCGCGTGCTATTGGTAAAAAACACCCGTGCCTTACCGGATATGCCGCCGGTAATACAAGACAATAAGCAGGCCGATGACGGCAATGACACATACGATTTTCAGATAATCCGTTGTTGGCTGCGGCGAACGCACCGCCGGCCTCCAGTCTGCGTCAAACACCGTGCGGAAATACCGCGCCACCTCCGGTTGCTCGATAATGACACCGGTTTCCCGGTTGAAACCGGGGGAGTTGGTGTTCCAGTTGATGCTGCTTACCAGCACCGCACGGTCATCGACGACCACACCCTTGTTATGGATCTTTTCAAGGCCGCTTGCCTCAAGGTCAACGCAGCGCGCTTCCAGCGGCAGGTGTTCGGCAGCGGCGATCCGGTTGATCAGCGCCGCCATCTCATCGTTGTCAGCCGTGTCTTCTGTATTATACCAGTAGGAGTCCAAGAGCACCCGTACGTGCGCTCCGCGCCGCGAGGCATTGATCGCAGTCGCAAGGTAGGGGTTTAACCGGGTCTTTGACTCGTTTGTGATATACGCCTGTTCGATCTCGATGCTCTCCTGTGCGGAATCGAGCATCCCCGTTATCGCGCTGCTGGTATCCGGGGCGATGACCGGGGTCACCCGTGCGCCTGCAAACGTGGCAGGGGCAAACGGCGCCGGATAGGAAACAACATCATATACCTCTGCCGGCCCCTCGCTTCCGTACACGGGAACAATCGCCGGGCCCCCGATATCGGCCCGGTAAATATCCCCAAAATATGCCGCGAGACGGGGATCCTCCAGCCAGACACCCCAGCCCCGGTTCCCGGTCTCTCCTTTGGGGGGAAAACCGCTGTGCCCGAAATTTTCGCTGGTCACAAGGACAGCGCGATCATCAACGACCACATATTTTGCATGATCATACCGGTACGGCGCATGCCCGCTTTCAGAAGTAGTCATTTCAAAGACAGGGATCCCGCTCTGGTTCAGCCGCCAGATTGCCGCTTTTTCTTCAGGACTTATTCCCCCGACCGGACCGCCCTCAAGAAGGACTTCTACATCCACCCCGCGTTTTTTGGCATCGATGAAGACATCGGTGATATTGGCACTTGAGAGTTCGTAGACGTTAACCAGGACCCGGTGCTGCGCCGATGCAACCGCACGGGAAAATACCTCAAGGGAACTGTCCGGGGAGACAAAGGCCGTTACCGTCACATTCTCAAAAATCTCCGATGCAAGCCGCGACTGGCCAAGCATGAGCGTGCGGGGATCCCAGACACCCTTTTCAAGGAAATGCACCTGGCCTTCCCGGGGTTTGACATCCCCGGGCCAGCTGATCTGCTGCACAAGCCGGCTGTTCTCGTAGACCATCAGTTCATCGCGCGTATTGGCCATCCGCAGTGTCCCGCCGGAGACCACGTCCGGGACCGCCGGGGAATAATTCTGCCATTCGAAATCCGGATACTTCCCGTGAGTCTTTTCAAACGCAGGAGCACTCCGTGCAATCGTCAGGGTACCGTTGATAATTGTCCCGGCGGGGAACCGGAAACCGCCGTGGTTGTCAGAGATCGCAATGGCATCAAGAGACCCGGTACCGGACACGACAACATACTCGTCCATGTCATCGGCCAGGTAGGGATCCGGGCAGAACTCGGTAATCTGCACCGCGCTGCACGACACCACGCAGAAACAGAAGAGCAGGAGCACAAGGAGGCGACGCATAAAAGACCCGGTATCTTCCTTTTTTATAATCCGGGGATATAACCCTTGGGAGATGACCGTGCAGGCAAAGTACAGACCTGACAAGAAACAATCTCCCGTCACGGTCGTGAAACTGGGGGGCAGCCTCGCCCCCCATATCGCAGAGATCATCCCGGTCCTGCGAGCCGCTCACCGCCCCCTGCTGATCGTCCCGGGTGGGGGGAGATTTGCCGATGCGGTCCGGCAGTCGGGTACCGCCACCGGTGCCGATGCTGCCCACTGGATGGCAT
>JBAZHU010000164.1:0-4132 GCA_041652215.1 Methanoregula sp.
TTGTTGTATAAATTTCAGAAGGAAGAGAGTAGATAAAGGCCATAAAATAGAATAAAATCCCCGTCAAGCCGGCTTTTCAAAGGGAAACGTGGGCTCCCCGCCTCAGGGCCCCTCTCGGGGCACGGTAGGGCAGAAAAAATAAAAAATTATCTGAAGAGCTTTCACCCTACCATTCGACTCCCTCTGTCGATGACACCAGAACAGGTAATACGAGCACTATCGCAATGGGGGATGCCACGAGCGTGCGGGGGCTTTAGCCCCAAGGGCAGCGTCAGCGTATTTACCGATTTCTGCAAGAGTGGGATCTCTTCAGACCTTTTTTAATTCGGTCACTTTCAGAATATCCGTCCGGGTCACGATCCCCACGATCCGGTCCTCGTGCACGATCGGGATCCTGCCGATGTTCCGGGTTGACATGATCCGGAGGGCATCGATCACCGAAGCCGTGGGCGGGAGGGTGACAATATCCCGGGTCATGATATCCTTTACCTGCATCGCCTCGCGGTCGATGGGCGAAGTGCGGTTCACGTCCGCAAGGGTCACCATCCCGACGAGCATGTCCCGCTCGACCACCGGGAAACCGAGGTGTTTGCTTGCGTACATCATCTCAACTACCTTTGCGAGCGGCAGGTTTTCCGGCACTGTTGTCACCGGCGCCGTCATCATGTGACCCACCGTTACATCCTGCAATAAGACGTTATACTGGACAGCCGTGGATTCCATGCTCGCCCCAATGTAGATGAAAAGTGCGATCAGGATCAGGAACGGGTTAAAAAGGAAGAGCCCGATAATCCCGAAGATCACAGCAAATGCCTTGCCAACGTTTGCTGCAATACCCGTCGCCCGATCAAGCGGCATCCGGGTCGCAAGCGCCGCCCTGAGCACCCGGCCGCCGTCCATGGGAAAAGCCGGGATCAGGTTGAATGCAAAGAGGATGATGTTTAAGACGCCAAGATACCCGAAGATAAAGATGAGGACACCCTGCGTGGGAGCGTCAGCGGCAATCTCCGGGGTAAGATAGACAAGCCCGCAGCAGAAAAGACCAAAGACGAGGCTCATGAGCGGCCCGGCAAGCGCCATGGGGAGTTCCGTTTTCGGCTCCGGTGCCCCCTCGTCCATCTGGGCGATGCCGCCGAACATCAAAAGAGTGATGCTCTGCATCTTTATGCCCTTTGCCCGGGCCACGAGCGAGTGGGCGAGTTCGTGGACGAGCACCCCCAAAAAGAGCCCGAGCGCAACCACAGTCCCGAGGATCCAGGGCATGAACCCGGCGGTAATCATGCTGGTGTCGATCGCGACACCAAAGATCTCTTTGAGCATATCCGTCGTGGACACGATCTGGCTGCCGATGATATACGCGAACAGCGGGATGACCAGCAGAAACGTGTAGTGGAGCAGGATTGGGATACCAAAAAGCCGCCCGATCCGAAGTGATCCATCCATAAAGTAAGGATTATCTTTTTAACCCATATGGTATATACTTTCATCTGATAACGATGGAAACCCAGATTACGGATTTATTCGGGCTTGCGATTTACACGGACAAGGGCATGTACATCGGTGAAGTCGACGATGTTCTCATCGACGTGGATTCGAAAAAGATCGAATCGCTTGTGGTGGGTAAGGTAAACGACCAGCTCTTCGAGCTCAAGAACTACAAGGGCCTCAAACTCCCCTACCGGATTATCAGCGCTATCGATGATATCGTGCTTATCCGCCACCTGCCGGGCGCGTTTGCCTCCGGCACGATAGAGGAACAGGAATAAAAGGATTTTTTACCAATCGCGACAGGTCGGTGGTGCGGGGGCTGCCACCGGATTTTTTTCTCCCGCAGGGGTGTGTCTGTATGGAAAACCGGGAGATTTTTTCAAATCTTGCAACGATTCCTCCGGTCTTTGTCCGGCTCGACGGCCGCGCATTCCACGGGCTGACACGGAAATTTGGGTTTGCAAAACCATTTGACGACCGGTTCAATGAAGCGATGGTCGACGTCTGCCGGCTTCTTGTCGGGGAAAGCGGCCTCGCGCCGGTTTTTGCGTACACGTTCTCGGACGAGATCAGCCTGTACTTCACCGAACTCCCCTTCTCGGGCCGGGTGGAGAAGATCGATTCAGTGGCGGCCTCGTACGCGGCAAGCGCCCTCACGCTCGCCCTTGGCGCGAAAGAACCTCTTGCCTTCGATGCGCGGATCGTGCAGGCGAGCCCGGAAGCCGCAATCGAGTACATGACCGGCCGGCAGGACGAGGCGTGGCGCAATCACCTGAATGCCTACTGCCAGCAGGCGCTGATCGCAGAAGGGATGGACGGGACCGATGCCGCCCGGCAGCTCAAGGGAATGCCGGCGTCGGAACTCCACGAAATGATGCACAAGCGTGGCGTAAATCTTGCAAAGACGCCGGCCTGGCAGCGCCGGGGCGTGCTGGTCTGTAAAAAGGAGATTCAGAAAGAAGGCTACAACCCGATAACAAAAGAGCACGTGACGGTTACACGGAGCATGGTTGCTGCGGACCGCGACCTCCCTCTCTTCTCGACGCCGGAAGGGCAGGCATTCCTGGGAAACCTGATCGGCCGGCCCGGCGTCTTGTGAGTTTTTATTCTCACGTCCGATCGCTTACCTGTTTTACAACCCACCCGGGTAAAAAAAACCAGGATGGGTGCGACCAGAAAGCGGTATATGGAGGCAGGAAAAGATGATCACATGCTATCCTGCAATCGGAGTTGTCAGCATCGGATTTTGGTGATCCCGTGGTGTGGGCAGGGTTGAGGGGAGAGTATACCTTCATCGTGAGGGAACAGGCACCAGTCCACCGTGTCGCGGGAGGTTTTCGTCATGCAGCAGATTATCCGGACAAAAAAAGAGGGGGAACGGGACTGCACTGCACTCGTTGACAGGATCGAAGATGGCGACTGGATTCGCCTGTTTAACCCTTCGGACGACGAACTCAGGCACATCTCAGCGACCTGTGCAATCCCTGCTGATTTCCTCAAGGCTGCACTCGATGAGGAAGAGCGGCCACGTATAGATATCGATGAAGGCGTGGTGCTGGTCGTCATCGATATCCCGGCCGTCATGGAGAACGAAGGCCTCCGTATGCTCACCACGCTGCCGCTCGGGATTATCATCACGAACAACCACCTGGTCACGGTCTGCAAGTATGAATCCCAGATCATGGAAGATTTTATCGCCGGCAAAGTTCGCCAGTTCGCGGCCTTCAAAAAAACGCGGTTCCTGATCCAGATATTTTACCGGAACGCTTCGTTTTACCTTAACCACCTCCGGCAGATCGAGAAATCGATTTCCCATATCGAGTCCGAGCTCCACCGGTCCATGAAAAACGAGGAGCTATTCAGGATGATGGAGATGCAAAAGAGCCTGATCTATTTCTCGACATCCCTCAAAAGCAACGAGATCGTTCTCGAACGCATCGTGCGGGTAAAACCGCTGAAAATGTACGAGGAGGATTCCGATCTCCTTGATGATGTTATCATCGAGAACAAGCAGGCGCTGGAGATGTCGCAGATCTACCTGCACATCCTCAACGGTATGACCGATACCTTTGCCACCATTATTTCAAACAACCTCAACATCGTGATGAAATTTTTAGCCTCGGTAACGATTATTCTTGCCATACCGACCATGATCGCAAGTTTTTACGGTATGAATGTCGGTGATATCCCGCTCTCGGGCCGGCCGTTTGCCTTTGAGACGATCTTTATCATCTCGTTTATGATCTCGGCGGCAATGGGTGTCCTGATGTGGAGAAAGAGGTTCTTTTAAAAAAAATACTCTGTTGAAATCCTCAAAACACTTCAGAAGATACGGGGGCAAAAGCCCCTGCACGCGTATGACTGGCACCAGGTGTGCAGGGTCTCTGGTGACACCGGGTATTTCCGCCCCGTTTCGGGCCCCGATTACCCTCATTTTTCGGAGGGGAGGTAATAATTCCCCAAAAAGAGGCAATAATTCGGGGCAAATCAGGCATTCTCACGTCGGAGAATGGTGGCAACAAATAGCAACGTTCCAGCGGCCGGTTTTTTTAGAGAGGTGACGGTGGACGTGGATCTGACAGAACGAAGATAGGGGGCTGCCAGGGGCATCCGGGAGGACCCCCGTTTTTTGGGGACGGGGTTT
>JBAZHU010000165.1:0-4128 GCA_041652215.1 Methanoregula sp.
GCGATTGCGATCTTTTTCATTGCATGGATGCAGACAATGGGAACCGGCATGAATGCGACCATGCTCCTGTACGGCAACGTCACATCGCTGTACCAGCACGAAGTCTACGGTCTCCTTGCAGTCTCGGCAATCGCCGCGCTTTTTGTGATCGTCTTCTATAAAGAGATCATTGCTATCATTTTCCACCGGAAGATTGCAGAATCTTCCGGCATCCGGACCGCCCCGATATACTACGGGCTGCTCTTTATTATCGCGATCAGCATCGCGCTCTCACTTACCATCATCGGCGGTCTCCTGATCTTCGTCTGGCTGGTCACACCGGCAGCCATCGCGTACCAGGTCTGTCGCAGCCTGAAGGCGATGTTTATCTTCGCGCCAATCGTTGCTGTGTGTGTGAGTGTTGTCGGAGCGGTTGCCGGTATCACCTGGTCGCTCCCGATCGCTCCGCTCACGGCGGTAATCTTCTCCCTGGTCTTTGTGGTGGCAGTTGTATTCTCGCCAAGACGGCGAATTACAAATAGCAAAAATTAACTATATTTTCATATAAGGTGATATCTATGCAAAAATCATGGTTACTTCTCGTATCGGTATTCATCCTGGGGATCCTGGTATTCCCGGCTTCTGCTGAATTAAAGATTGTATCCACAACGAGCGTTCTTGCTGACCCGCTGGAAACGATTGGCGGGGACAAAGTGACGGTTGTGACGGTTTCCGATCCCGGCCTCTGTCCCAACATGCAGGCGGATGTGATCGCAAACATCATCCAGATGAAACAGGATTACATCCGTCATGCCGATCTCTTTGTTACCCATAACGGATCCATCGATAAAAACGACATTATGCCGTACCTTGACCGGTTTATGACTGCAAACAATTACGGTAACGTAACCTGGCAGTCCCCCAAAAATCCAAATCAGGACTGGAACACACCTGCTTCCGCACAGCAACTGGTAACTGAAGAGAAAGGATGGCTGGAAATCGCAGACCCGGCAAACGCCAGTTATTACGAAACCCGGTATTCCGATTATATCCAGAAGATCGCCGCAGCAAATCTCACGGATGATGAAAAGCAGAAAATATCCGGGCAGGATGTCGTTGTCATGGTCTGGCAGCAGAACGCAGCCCGGGACTGGCTCGGCTTAAATGTCGTGTCAGTGTTTGCCCCCGAATTCTACCAGAACGGGAATTACACTCCGGCAAAGATCGTGGATGATATCAACGCCCACCCGGATAAGTACCGCAATGTCAGGTACGTTATTGAAAACATGCAGTCCGGCGAGATGGCAAAGGGGATAGAGGAGGCACTCCATGCACAGGGTATCAATGCCACCCGGGTTATTTTCACCAATTTCCCCAAATCCGTGAGCGGAGTAAATTCCATTCCGGAGGTTCTGGGATATAATAAGCAGCTTGTCACTCCCGCAGAAGCACCGTCATCTTCAGCGACGACACGTGCATCCCTCGATTGTATCTGCGCGATCGCGGGAATCTGTGCGGTTGCTGTCATTGCCCGGAGAAGATAGATACAAAGTAATTTTCATTTTATTTCTTTTTGAATGGTTTTATCGTGCAACTGTTGATCTTGCAACACAATTTTTTACTTTTTCATACGAAATTGAAAATTTTTTATACCTGCCCGCCCCACCGGTATATGGTGATGGCATTAAAAGACATCGCCAGGAAATCGCCTTATACCCTCTATGTTCAGAATTGCATGTCTCCTCACCACCTCATCTCTCAATAACCGTCTTTTTTATGCAAACAAACTATGGTTAAAATAGTGTTCTCGCACCTTTTCATACTAAATAAAAAATGTTTATTACGATCCTCATCCATAAGCTAACCGGGGTGATGATACCAGCACGAACGTCCGTGTCCACCCGGACATCCCCTCTAAAAAACGGATGCGGTCACTCGTTTCATTGTCATCCCCATCCACAATATATGAGCAGAATCTACTACACTACAGGAGGAGTTGAAACAGAAGATGGTTACACCCGCAAAGAAAAAGAGCACACCAGAACGAAAGCCGAAGAAGACCGAACCGGAAAAGAGTAAAACCGGAACCAGTGCAGCACAAAAAAACAAAAAGTGAATCCTTCACGATTCCTTCTCCAGTGGTTATGGGGCCCGCCGGAATCCGGCCTGCCCCAGATCGCTTGAGACGGTGCACTTCTCATCTGGCCCCAGTGCCTGATCGTCACAGGGAGCCTGGTATCTTCATATTGAAATGATCGCATCCCGGGAATTTTTTTATCGACCTCTGGATTTTCCGATCCTGTTCGCTCGTCCCCCATACGTTTTGATCCATCAGGGATCCTGATTTTTTGCTCTGTAGAAATGCTTTTTATGAGAATATGATCACACCCCCTTGCGCCAGCTGTGCCCCCTGTGGGGGGCGGGGGCGTATCTAATGCCTCGGTATTACCTGTACGGATAATCTTCGCGTTTTATGTACAGGTAATACGGCACCATCGCAACCGGGGCTTTAACTCCTGATAGCGTCTGGAATGTTCCGAATGATTTCTACAGAGCAGATTTTTTATATCCCCGACCTGTCCCCCGGTAATCCGGCCGGTTCTGCATCAGTATTTCCCGTTGGCCTTTCGCATTCGGATCGGACAGCCGGGAAGATCCTGCGCCCCCCGTTCGGATACCCACACTAAAAGCGGGATCAGGTGTCCCCGCAGTTCCCGGCCGTCCCCGGTCAGCGAGTACTGCGTGGTCGGAGGCGAAGTCGCACAAACCCTCCGGTCCACAAGACCGATCCGTTCGAGGTTTTTTAACGTGTTGGAAAGCGTCCTGGGGCTGATGCTGCCGAGTTCGTTTTTTAATTCATTGAATCCTTTTGCTCCTTCGTTCCCGAGAATGGCGATGATGAGAAGCGCCCATTTCTTCGCCACAACATCGAGCAGGCCAAAGAGCGGGCAGAAACAGATCTCCTGCTCCCGTTCATGCGGTTTCTTCATGGATACTACCTGTCCCTGCCGTTACGTTCCGGCTTATTACCTATAAAATGGATACTACGTCTCAACAATATACCTCTCAATCTGACGGCACCGCCGCCTTTGAGGTGAACCATGGACCCGCACGACCACGACCACCAACATGAACGCAAAAAACCGCTGAAACTCGCCATCGTACTCACGGCCATCATCTTTGTTGCCGAAGTGATGGGAGGGATACTCTCCGGCTCGCTCTCCCTTCTTGGGGACGCGGCCCACATGCTTCAGGATACCGTCGCGCTCCTGCTCTCCCTTGGCGCCATGATTATCGCTGAACGGCTTCCGACACCCACCAAGACATTCGGGTACCACCGGGTCGAGATCGCGGCCGCGGTGGTAAACGGCATCCTCCTGATCGGTGTGAGCAGTATCATCATCCGGGAAGCACTCGTCCGGTTCTCAAACCCCCAGCCGGTCAACAGCACAACGATGCTTGTTGTCGCAGTCATCGGGCTTATTGCAAATATCCTGGCCGCCTTTTTCCTGCACGGCAGCCACGACCTCAATGTCCGCAGCGCATTCCTGCACGTGCTCGGCGATACGCTTTCGTCCGTGGCCGTGATCGCGGCAGCGGTCTGGATCGCGCTGACCGGCCAGACGGTTGTCGATCCGCTGCTTGGCCTGATTATCGCGGTCGTGATCCTCGTCTCGTCATTCTCGATCCTCAACGATGCGTTCCGGATCCTCCTCCAGTTCGCGCCAAAGGATGTGGCGGTTGAAGAGGTGATCGCGGCGATGGAGTCCGTGCCGCGTGTCTCGGGCGTCCACAACGTCCATCTCTGGACGCTCTGCTCGAACATCAACGTGCTCGACGCTCACGTATACTGCTGCGAAAAGGACATCGAAACGCTTGAGCGGATCAAAGCGGAGATCAAAACCCGGCTCGGACCGTTCAGGATCGGGCATTCGACGCTGGAGTTCGAATGCCGGGAATGCGAGGACTGCCGGGTGATCCGGGAACTGCGGGATTAAAAAACCGATGGCGGTTTTCCGGGGCCCCCGGGGAGATTCTGCGGCCCGGCAACCGGCTTTTCCCGAGCTTCGCTATTTCTTTAGTTTAGTCTCGATCCTGACAGGGCTAACGTTGATTATCCGCTGGGAAAGATCGAGAATCATAGGGGAT
>JBAZHU010000166.1:0-4120 GCA_041652215.1 Methanoregula sp.
TTTATACTTTCTTCGGGCGCTGCATCCTGACAACTGCACAGGTTCCGAGGATTCCAAGTGCGGCAAGAACGACCAGTACTGAAGAGGGGGCTTTTTTAGTGGTGGTTTGGATCGGTGTCAGTGACACGAATGTGGTCGTCTTCGTGGTCGGACGCAGAGAATACGTGGGCAGTGAAGTTGTGGGCTGCGTGGTCGGGGTTGTCAGGGTAGTTGTAGTTTCATCGGCAGTTGTCGTGAGACGCACGTTATCGATCCATCCGACAGCATACCGGCTCGACGTGCTGTAATCACCGACAGAACCGATATAAATCCGTTTCATGCCCCGAAGGGATTCCTGAGTCGCGACATAGTAACTCCAGAGCTGCTCACCGGTTGCCTTATTGGTGACTGTTTCGGTTACAACATCCGAATCATCGTTATAATCCACTTTGACGTGGTAGGGTGTATCGACAGCATACTTGACCGAAGGCCCCTTATACGAGGATGTATCACTGTTCACTTCCTCCATTTTTGCACTCTGGGTGACAATGTGAAGCCACAGGATCTGGCCGTATTTTGCATTGGTAAATTCCGTCACCACGTTCGGACCTTTATTGCGATCCATATCGGTGCCGGAGAAACCCAGCCTGAATGACGCATCCTCATCCACCTGTGTGAGGGTTACATCGTATTCAAGAGTGAATGAGCCGGTCTCGTAGTCGATCGCGGGGGTGTACGCGTAATTCTGGGTACTCGGCTCGATGCTAAAATGGTACATCTCTTTTGCCTGATCCCAGTAATCCACAGAGGGATTATTGGTTGTCCAGTGGGGATCGGTGGCGAAGGTGCTCTGGTAGAGCACACCCCCGGTGTCAGCCTGGATGGGGCACGTCAGGAAGATGAGTGCCACAGCAAGCGTAAGAATAAAGATAATCCGTTGATGTTTCATGGATAAAACTTCCTGGTATCAAACTACGATCGTGCCCGGGTACTCCCATTTACCAGACTATGCCCAAGATAGGCGAGCACGAACATGCAGTTGATTATTATGCTGCACCACCGTTCATAAAAATATCGACCCGTCAGTTCTGCACACCGGGCAAATCAAACACTATATTTATCTTCGAAATAAGGCAATATCATAGAGCAGGAGTAAAAACGCGATAGTAGTCTAGCGGCAGGACAGGAGCTTCCCAAGCTTCTAACCCGGGTTCGATCCCCGGCTATCGCATCAGTTCTTATGGACACGGAACCTGAACGCTGTGCGTTACGGATCATCGCCGAGAACACAAGAGGCGTGCTGCGGGATATAGCGACCGTTATCGCCAAACATGAGGCCAACATCCTCATGATCAACCAGGAGATCTTCGAATCCGGCCCCCATGCCGGGATGGGAGAACTCTATCTTGAATACGAACCGGGTCCCGACCGCGAAGGGCTGATCCGTGATCTTGATGCCCTTCCCTCGGTAAAGAACGTAAAATCGTTCCAGCCCTTTGGCGACATTTTCGGGTCGCGTGTCATTATTATAGGTGGCGGGGCACAGGTGGCACAGGTGGCACTCGGCGCGGTTAATGAAGCGGACCGGCACAACATCCGGGGAGAGCGGATATCGGTAGATACCATTCCCCTTGTCGGGGAGCGGACGCTCGCACTTGCCGTCGATGCGGTCTCGCGCCTGCCCCGTGCATCCATTCTCGTTCTTGCCGGCTCGATCATGGGAGGGGATATATCAAAGGCGGTCGACCGGGTGCGGGAGGCCGGTATCCCGGTTATCGCGCTCAAGATGGCAGGAACCGTGCCCCAGCATGCCGATCTGGTCGTCACCGATCCTATCCAGGCGGGAGTGTTTGCCGTCATGCACGTGAGCAGCAAGGCGGTCTTCGATATCAACCGTGTCCGTGGCAGGGAGTTTTAATGGATATTATTGAGCGGGCTGTATCGGTACTGATGCATGACGGACTCATCGTCTATCCGACCGATACCCTTTATGGGCTTGGCGCAGACGCCTTCTCGGAGGAAGCGATAGAGAAGGTTTACGATGCGAAGAAGAGGGATCTCGCAAAGCCGATCTCGATTGCGGTCTCTGATTTTGAGATGCTTGCCGCGGTCTCACGTCTCGACCGTCATATGCAGGAATTTATTGAAAAATTCCTGCCTGGGCCGGTGACCGTAGTGGTGCCTGCACGAAAGACGATTCCCGGTATTTTGACCGGGGGAACCGGAATGATCGGTATCCGCATTCCTGCGCAGGGGATTGCCCGGCAGATCATCGAGCGGTTCGATGCACCCATAACTGCGACGAGCGCAAACCTTTCAGGGGGAAAAGACCCGCAGACCCCGGATGAGTGCACGGTGCCCCACGATCTTCTCATCGATGGCGGAAGACTTTCCGGGACGCCGAGTACGGTTATCGATCTCACCACACGCACGATCGTCCGCCGTGGTGCAAACGTGGAGACCATCGAAGCGTTCCTGGTATCCTGCCAGTAACGAGGCCGTTTTTCATGCTGCCGATCCGCCTGCGCGATTTTGTAGAAGATCCTGATGGCTGGCTCTACGCAGTCTCCACCTACGATAACGAAAAAAAAATCGGGTGCGTGCTTCGGTATGTCCCGGACATCGATGGCGAAAGAGTCGGCCCCTCGGGCCAGCGGTACCGTAAATACGATTTCGGGGAAGCATACCGAAAAATATCCGAGGAAAAACCGGCATACGCAGGCCTTGTCCAGCGCATTCCCGCAGCCGATCTGCGCAGGGTGTTAAAGCCGGATCTCGATATCTCCCGGATCGCTGAATCGCACTACAGGGTCAAAAAACTCCTCGACCTGTTCCGGCTGCCGCCGGGTGCGGTCGGCTGCACCGGATCGCTCCTGTGCGGACTGGAGAACGAGAGTTCAGATATCGACATGGTCGTGTACGGGAAGCACTGGTTTGCTGCACAGGCCCTCGTGAAGCAGGGCGTCGCCGGGGGGAGAATCGAAGGAATGTCCCCCGGGATGTGGCGCAAGGTGTACGAGAAGCGAAAACCTGAGATCTCCTATGAGGACTTTGTCCTTCACGAGCAGCGGAAATGGAACAGGGGCCAGATTGAAGGAACCTATTTTGATATCCTCTATACGCGTTCCTATGATAATCTCATTGGGGTACCGTCGGGGAAAGGAGAGGTTCTCGGCAAACAGACCATTATTGCAAAGGTGACCGATGCTTCGCTCGCCTTTGACAACCCGGCGGTCTACAACGTTGAGCACGAATCCGTGAGTAAAGTCCTCTCGTTTACCCATACCTACAGCGGGCAGGCATTAACCGGTGAGACTATCGAGGCATGCGGGGTCCTGGAGCAGCATGGTCGGGAACGCTGGCTCATTGTCGGGACGACCCGCGAGGCACGGGGCGAGTATATTATTTCAAAGACCCTGATCGGGGAGTGACTTGTTTTTCATCTCCTCAAAATCCACAGTTTTGTCCACAAATTCCCTGATATCGTGACAATCGTCAGATGTGCCTGGAAACAGCCACGCTTTTGGCCTGCGCCAGCATTCAACAAGGTCCTCATACCATTCAGGGATTGATTCCATCGAGGGGACGAACTGTAATTTCCGAAGGATGTGCTGCATGATGGGCCGGGGCATCACCACCCGGACATCGTACCCTTGGGCAAGCCACTGCCGGATCAGCGCCTGGGTATTGCCCGCGTTTTTGTTCCGGGATATGATAAAATGGAGATAGAGCAGGTGGTTTTCCTTAAGTTCAAGCCAGCCGGAGTAGAGGGATTCTACAAAACCCAGTGCATCGCCATCGGGAGTACCGGATTCTATTCGATGTGCGTTCATGGGGGTCACTTCTTTTTCGGTGATTCATACCGTTTGCGGGAACTTCCTTAAAGGTGCGGGTGCGGGCAGAGTGAAAGTGATGCTTCCCGTACAGGAATCGACAGGCTGCCATCGCCCGCTCTGCCAGCCGGATCCCTTCACCACAATTCCGGGAACACACGGGAAACCGGCACTCACACGGGCAATTCCACGCGAAATGCCGGTCGGTGCCATGCAGGAAAGGGGATCACATGGGTACATGGGGGGGAGGGGGGTGGCCCCCTACCCCCCCTCTTTCATTTTGTTATGTGGGGGGCCCCCCCCCCCCC
>JBAZHU010000167.1:0-4104 GCA_041652215.1 Methanoregula sp.
GGGAAGAGGACGGGGTGGGTATATCGGCGGGAGCGTACCTTGCCGGCGCCCGCCCGGCCATTGCTCTCCAGAGTTCGGGCCTCGGGAACATGCTCAACGCGATCCTTTCCCTCACGGTGACCTTTGGCCTCCCCCTTCCGATCCTTGCGAGCTGGAGAGGGTGCGAAGGGGAGAAGATCCCGGCCCAGATCCCGTTCAACCGCCCGCTCCCCGGTATCCTGTCCGCAGCCGGCATTTCCTGTACTGAAATCTCCGGGCCGGATGCACAGCACGAGATCGGTGAGGCAATCGCAGAGGCCTACACAAAGCAGATCCCTCATGTCATCCTCATCCGGCCGGAGTGCCTTACGGAAACCGGGTGCAGCACACCCTCACCGGCACCAGCCCCGCGCCCGTTTTCCGTCTGCTACGAGCGGAACTGGCGGACACCCGTGATGACCCGGTACGACGCGATCCGGACCCTTGTGGCCGGTGTCCGGGACGAGGTTCTGGTTGCAAACATAGGTGTCCCCTCAAAAGAACTCTATGCAGCCTGCGACCGGCCGGAGAACTTCTACATGCTGGGCAGTTACACGCAGGCGTCGGCGATCGGACTTGGCGTTGCCACGGCACGGCCCGATAAACAGGTGATCGTCATTGATGGCGACGGGAGCCTGCTCGGTTCTGCGATCCTGCCGGTGGTAGCGGCTGCGGGGCCAAAGAACCTCACGATCGCCTGCCTCGACAACGGTGTCTTTGGCAGCACCGGCAACCAGCCCCGGCCCGGGCAGGACACTGCCGACCTTGCGCTCATGGCGCTCGGGGCAGGGTTTACCCACACGTGGACGGTGCACGAACCCCGGGAACTCGAAGCCGCACTTGCCGCAAAAACCGGTGACGGCCCCTCGTTCATCCATGTCCGCATCCGTCCCGGCAACAGCGATGTGCCAAATATCCCCTTATCCCCGAAGCAGATCCGCGACCGGTTCATGGCCGCGTTTGTGTGACCGGATCTTGGGAACCGGTGAAAGAAGAGCAGGAAAAAAGAAGATCCTGCTTGGATCTTTTTTATGATCGTGTTACATCAGCGGATCGGGAAGTTCCGGGCCATAGACCGGAAGTTTTGACCCGGAAACAAGCACCGGCCGGTCCGAGCGGGCGATTTTATCAAGGATCAACTGCTTTCCCCGTCGGGTCAGCGCAAAGACCGGGACCGCCGTTCCGGCCTGCAGGAGTGCCTTTGCTCCTGCGACCTGCCAGATCCATTTCGAGGCGCAGGCAGTGATAATATCCGCGATCGATACGAGTTTATCTGCATCCTCCTCTGTGATGCCGCTCATATGCACCCCGAAGATGAACGCATCCGGGTGTTTTTCGTGGATCGCGGCCGCCACATCGGCAGAAGCGACGGTGACCGCAACATTTCTGAAACCCTTCCCGTAAGCACGCGACACCCCGAGCACCGGGTCGATCGCTGCATGGGCCCGGTCAAGGACGATCCCCCCGTCCCGCTCGATCCGGTCCATCTCTTCCGGGATCGGCGAGGTGCTCACGAGTCCCGACATCCTGCCGCCGATGCCCTGCACCATCTCCGGTGTGGTCACGATCACCGTTCCCGCCCCGTCGCAGGCAAGAACCGCCGCATCGAAACTCCCCGAGAGTATACCGCAGCTGATCAGTTCTGAGGCCCCGAACCCGACGAAGTCCACGCTCCCGCTGATCTTCCGGTGCGGCTGGCACATGCCCCACGAATTCATCCGGTGCTCGATGTTTGCCTTGACCGCATCCGGGGTAATCTCGTCAACGGGCAGGGCAAATTTTTTCGCAAGCGGGCACCGGCGGAGCTTTGAGACCGAGACTTCGGTTACGTTCCCGTTTTTTATAATAACCTTCGATCGTCCCACCGCTTCGATCACGTGAATATCGTTCTTGTTTTCTGGCATATGCAGTCCCTCCGTTTTCCTGTGTCCCGTTGGAGGAGTATCCCGATGGTTTGCATACAGGACAGATCTCGTCGTCCGGGACGTAACGATTGTTAAGCAGAGAAATTGTATGGGGATTATGGAATAATAATCTCGTGGTAAGCGGTAAGCATGCGATCACCCTATAAAAATTCACCGGCGGTCACGAGCACCGTAATAACAATCAGCTGACGCCCGCAAAGAAGACCGGCCAGAAGGGGTCCTGCTTCGGTACGGCAAGCGGGACGACGGTACCATCTCTCCGGGTCATTACCCGGTGTCCGGGCAAATCCGTCACCGTGCCGATGACCGAGGCGGCAATACCGGCCTGCCCGAGCGCGTGAATAATCGCGGGCGAGGACGCCGGCTCTGCGGTAAGGAGGAGCGACCCCTCGGCAATCGCTGCCACCGGGTCGATGCCAAACGCTTCGCAGACCATCCGGACCTCGGGTGGATAGACAAACCGGGACTCATTGATGTGCATACCAACCCCGCTCGCGTCGGCAATCTCGAAGAGGCCCCCGATTACCCCGCCTTCGGTAGCATCGTGCATGGCGGTAACGCCGCCGGCCTTTTTGGCAACCTGCGCATCGCGCACCACACTCATCTGCCGGCAGAGGGCCTGCGCTTTTTCTATGAGGTCGTCCGGGTACCTGCCCCGCAGTTCTTTTTCGCGCACGACCGCGAGGATGGCCGCGGTCTCAATCGCCGGTCCTTTGGTCAGGATCACATCGTTTCCCGGCCGTGCCCCCGCGGGTGTGACAATCGTGTTTTTGTCCGCGATGGCAAAGACGGTCACTCCCCCGATGGTCGGGGATGCAAATCCCGGGTAGTATCCCGTGTGTCCCCCGACAATGGCAATCCCGAGTTCGCAGGCCGTCCGGTGGATCGCATCCACGATTGTTTTGAGGTCGGCATCGGGTGTCTGTGGGGGAAGCAGCAGGGAATAGGTCATGTACTGCGGCTGGACCCCCATCACCGCCACGTCGCTTGCCCCGATGTGGACGGTATACCAGCCAAACATCTCCAGCGGCTGCCCCGGGGTCGCAAAGATCGGATCTTCGGCAACCACCAGCGCCCGGCCGTCACCGAGATCGATTACCCCGGCATCGATACCCG
Source organism: Methanoregula sp. (assembly GCA_041652215.1). Taxonomy (GTDB): domain Archaea; phylum Halobacteriota; class Methanomicrobia; order Methanomicrobiales; family Methanospirillaceae; genus Methanoregula. Next base: position 3,060 of record JBAZHU010000167.1, read on the forward strand.
TACCGGGTGGTACAATGACGGACGGGTCCGGGTTTCCTAACCGGTGCAGCAGGAACTGCGTGAATATCCCGATATCGATCTTACCGATTTTTGGGGTGTTCGTACTCATGGTATTCCTTTGCGAGCGTGCATATCTGGCCGGCGACTTCGAGCGGATCGCGCCCGACAAGAACGGAGACCGGCTCTTTACCGACAGCCCCGGTCTCGTAGAAGATTTTGGGTGCCCTGCCACCTGCGGCGCGAACGGCCTCGCCTACCTTCCAGGGCATCGAGGCACCCTCCGCCGCTTTGATCCCGTCCGGCTCGTTCCTCCGGTCAATTACGGAAAAGATCCAGCCATGTGCACGGCAGTACTCTTCAAGCCATGCCGCAAGCTGGGGTGTGTTTGCGAAATCGATACCAGCCCTTACCGAGGGATCGACTTTTCGCAGTTCGACAAGCAGCCGCGCCATGTGGCTGGATGCCCCAAAAAGGGGTTTTCCGGCTGCACGCGGCATGCCATTTATGACCGTGATCCGTCCATCGACTGCAAGGACATCGTTACGGGTCGTAGCCTCTTTTTTTGCATATACAAGGTTTGACCTGACTTCAGGGATGAGGGAGGCAAACTCCCGGCACTCTTCGATCTGGTCGAGGGCAAGGCAGAACCTTCCCCGCATATCGATCATTTCATCGTCCATGTTGTCACCATTTTAGGATTTCAGAGCGCGAGCATGCGTTCGATGGCACCCCGCGCACGGCCTGCGATCTCTTCCGGTACCGTGATCCTGGGTTTGAGCGTGACAAGTGCGTCCCGGACTTTTACCAGGTCGGTCTTTTTCATGTTCACGCAGACTGCCTTGTCAGAGAGAGGATAACAGCGCTTGCCCGGGCACTCCTTTGCGAGCCGGTGCAGCATGCCGTTCTCGGTGCCGATGATAAACTCTTTTTCGGGGTCAGATTTCACATGGCTGAGGATCCCCGAGGTGCTTGCCACGTGATCCGCACAATCGATGACCTCCGGCCGGCACTCGGGATGGACGAGCACGACTGCACCGGGATGTGC
>JBAZHU010000168.1:0-4088 GCA_041652215.1 Methanoregula sp.
CTCCCACTCCGCCACCGTCCGTGCCATCGTCATAGTGTGACCGATGGTATCCCCGTCAAGACCGCAGAACCAGCACCGGAGCCAGTTATCCTCCCGGTACTGGACGATATCCAGGAACGGCGGCGACGTGACCGTGAGTTGTACCGCATTGGATGCGATCCCCGGTGTCGCACGGGCGTCACCGGTGAAAAAACGGGCGCCTGCCCCCGCACGGTTCAGGTCTGATTTTTCGGCAGGGGTCAGGCCGGCAACCAGGTTCTTTGTCTTGCGCAGGATGAGCATATGGGTATCCCGGTACTCCGGCACCTGGCCGCGCTTGCGGTTGATCCGTTCCTGGCTTTTCTGGGATACCGCCTGGTTGGGAGGAAGGGTGTAGACCGAGAAAAACCCGCTCGAATGCCCGGTCAGCCGGTTGGTCGCTACCATACCGATCCAACGATCGATTGCATCAGCAGTGCCATCCTCTTTTTTCAGGAGAAGGTACCGGCGCAGGGCGACTATCTCACGCTCGGTGTCGGGATGGTAGAACATGGAAAGGTCGCGATCCGCCCGGTCGCCGTCACGGGGGATGGTCTCCAGCCGTGCGGCTACTTCTGCTTCGGCAGGCGGGAAAAACCGTGGTTCGGTGATGATCCGGGAGAGGGGGTTAGCGTCGTTTGCGATAACCTGACGGCCGCGGAGCCCGGCCTCGATCGCGGTGGTTCCCCGGCCGCTGAACGGATCATACACGACATCGCCAGCCTGTGTCAGGAGATCGATGAAAAAACGGGGCAGCTGCGGCTTGAAGCAGGCGCGGTAGGAGATCTCATGGAGTGCCGATGCCTGACGCTGGCGGGAGGTCCAGAACTCGCCGGTGTATCTCCGGACACCCTGCGGACCGGAAGACACCTCCAGTAACGCCGGCCGCCCCGAAGGATCATGGAATCCTGCAAGGTATTCATGGATTCGGGATATTTTTTCCCGGGACACACCTGCCGTCTGGATCACATCCTCATGATTACCGGTGTGCAGGATAATCGTATATCTCCTGTGTTTTCGGCGCGGAAATAAAAAGACCGGCACGGGATCGGACGTTACTGTTACTCTTCCGGCAACGTCATATCGTTATCAAAATAGTGCTCGCGAAGACCTTTAAGCGGCAGCTTGTGGATATAATCGTAGGACCGGGATATAATCTGGGCCAGCTCTTCGGCATTCGGATGGCCCGCAACCCATTTTTCGATATCGGTTACACTGGGGAAATCATCGGTGAACTTGTAGTAACCGTCCGTATCTTCCACATATAAGTTATCCGGTATTTTGTTATTAAAATATTATGGATTGTTCGCCAGCGGCTAAACGTGAACGCCGGGGATTTTTAACGGCAACATCAGCGGAATTACGGTGAATTTCGTTACGGGGATGCCCGGCAATGTGCGTTTTCCCCGGTCTGTGCAATCGGTACCAGGGGGTTTACCCGGCGTGCGCCCCTTCCGCCTCAAACGCCGGAGGATACCGGACGGTGCCATGGATGCCGTCAAGCGCCCCGGGTACCAGGGGGCAAACCATGAACACCTCATTCCTACAGGGAAACGGCGCGTTGATCCCAAGTGCCGGTGCCGTGGTGAACCCGAACCTGGGGTAATAGGTGGGGTGCCCGACGACGATCACAATCCGGTGCCCCAGCTGCCGGCAGGCCTTGAGCCCTTCCTCCACAAGAATGGATCCAACACCCTGGCACTGATGTTCCAGGCATACGGAAAGCGGTGCAAGGGCAACTGCAGGTACGTGGGCATCTTCAGAATCAATCGATATCGGGGCAAAGAAAATATGCCCGATAATCTTGTCATTATACACGGCAACGAGAGAGAGATCGGGAATATAGTCTCCGTCATTCCGGAGGGCGCGGACAAGCCGGGCTTCGCCATCCTGGCCGAATGCCTGGAGATTTACGTCGAAAATGGCGGGTATATCCGCAGGGAGTTCAGATCGGATAAAAAAAGAATCCATCCTGTACTATGGGTGGCTCAAGTACAAGAAGGCAAGTATCGGGGATTAAAAAAGATCAGGTATGGGTGAAATATGCACGCACACCGGATTTGCTGACGGCATCGATCTTAACAAACCCGATCCGCTCGAACTGAACGACCTTCCCCTGCTCTTTTGCCACGGCAGGCTCGCACACACCCTGCATTTCTCCATCCATGGTAAGAAGCGTGCAGGGCAGGGTCTGCTGTGCCGGCAGCCACTGGACGATGTGCGCTTTTACAGCCCGCGCATCGGCAAGGGAGTCTCCGCCATAGGAGAACGACGGATTATTACCGTCCCACGCGATCTTCACGTTGAAGAGATCCTTGAGCCGCACCATAGCCGTACCCGGCACGATCTCGGTCTGGGGCAGCATGACCGTCCCTTCAAACGGGAGCTCACGATTTCCTTTCGATTCATCGCCGGGATGGAGCATTGCACGGGCCATCCGGTGCGGTGCCCCGTCCACCACAGCGGTGACCGGATCCGGCACAAAGAAGTACCGGTTTGCCACCGGATCGACCAGTTTCTTGTTCTCCGCATAGAGGTTGTCCCACGAGAACGAGATGTCGGTATCGCCGATACCAATCGCAAGCATCGCGTTTTTGACCGCGTCGGGGCTGATCCCCCGCCGGGCAAGCGCACGGAGCGTGCCGAGATGGATGTCATCCCAGCCGGTGTACTTCCCTTCATTGATGCCCAGGTGCATCTGTGACGTGGAGAGCACGACACCCTCGATACCCATCCGGCCGTAGTGACGATATACCGGCACCTTCCAGCCGAAGTGATCGTAGATGTAACGCTGGCGTCGGGTGTTTGCGATATGATCCTTACCACGGATCACGTGTGTCACACCGAGCAGGTGGTCGTCAGCGACCACGCAGAAATTCATGAGCGGGTAGACGTGTGCCTCGATCTTCGGGTGGGGTGGCGCATCAAGGACACGGAAGATCGGAAAATCCCGCATGGCCGGGTCGGGGTTCAGGAGATCGGTCTTTACCCGGACCGAAACCCCGCCTTCCCGAAACCCGCCGTCAAGCATCTTCTCCCAGAGGGAAAGTGCCGTTTCGATGGACTGGTCGCGGCAGGGACAGGCTTTCTTCGCATCCTTGAGCGTTTTGAAGTGCTCGTTTGCGCACGTGCAGACGTATGCCCCACCGCGTTCGATTAACTGTTTACAGAGGTCGTAATAGATCGGGAACCGGTCGCTCTGGGTGACCGTCTCGGTGATCCCAAGGCCAAGCCACTCGATATCCTCTTTTACCATCTCATAGGCTTCAGGATCAACCCGTTTTGGATCGGTATCCTCAATCCGGAGGATGTACCGACCGCCGTACTGCTTCACGTAGGCATCGTTGAGCGCCGCTGCCCGGGCGTGCCCGATATGGAGCGGCCCGGAGGGGTTTGGTGCAAACCGCATGACGACGCCATGCTCTGCCTCTTCAAGATCGGGGAGCACTTTCTTGTGCTCGTGCTTTTCGTGGAGGGCAGCAAACATCTCCGGGGAAAGAGACTGGAGTTTTGTTACCCGCTCTTCCGGGGAGAGTGCCGCTACATCGGCAATCGCATCCTTTGCCGCACCGGACACTTCCTTTGCCCGGCTGCGTAATTCGGGGTGCGCCCCCATCACCATACCGATCACCGCCCCTGCCTGCGGCACACCGCCATGCTTTACCGCATTCTGGAGTGCGCACAAAAACAGGGCGGCCTTAATATCATCCCCTGCCATCCTAGGTGCTCCGCGTTACAAAAAATTCGCCGACTTCCATGAGGAGCTGGCGCTCTTTTGAGGGGGAGAGCACGGAGAGTAGCCGGTTGCTGTCTGAAACAAGGGCCCGTGCCTTGTTTTTCACATCGTCAAGGACACCTGAATCGGTAAGTTCTTTTATCGCTGCCGCAATATCGGCGGGGGTTAGTTCACGCCGGTATTTCAGGAGATCGACGCCATTTTTCCGGGCGATAATCATAATAAGGGTCTGCTTTCCTTCCCTGAGATCCGACCCCTGATCCTTGCCGCTTTTCTCCGGAGGGGTCATGAGATCGATAAAATCGTCCTGTATCTGGAACGCGATGCCGGTATT
>JBAZHU010000169.1:0-4082 GCA_041652215.1 Methanoregula sp.
TCGTGATACAAATGCTCCATGGTGTCGGTCTTTTTTATGCAGACCGACTGACCGTAGGGAAAATCGGTGACGACGGAATCCACGGCCCGATCCTTTACCGGAAGCCGGGTTGTGTCGGAAATGAGAAGAGCACTCTGCCGGACATTTTCTTTGCTCCCCCGAATCATCACTGGATCGAAATCGCTTCCGATCGCATGGAGCCCGAGCAGCTCCGCCTCGATCAGGATCCCCCCGGTACCGCAGAACGGGTCAAGCAGGGTCGTCCCGGCCTCTGCAAGAGAGAGATTGACAAGAGTCCGTGCCATCCGCGGCATCATGACCCCGGGATGGAAAAACTCACGTTTGCCCGGGTTGCGCTCGTTGTATGCCCCGCGGTCGATCCGGAACAGCACTTTCCCAAAATAACACCGGTCTTTTGAAAGGATCGCCCGGTATTCCTCGACCGGGTTGATGAGCTGGACCGGCCCGGTGATCAGGGTGCCGATTAGCCGTTCAAACTCCCGCTGGGAACAGGGATTTTTTTCCTGGCAGCCATTGTGTATCAGTTTGGCCCGGCCGGAGAACGGTTGATCGGTGGTTATGGAGAGATTAGAAAGCAGGTGCCGGAACGAGGTAATGTCCGGGGCGCATTCACCCAGGTACTCGAGCACGACATGGGTCATTGCGAGGCGCCGGGCCGCTGACGGTTCCGGGCATTCTGCGACGGCAACCTGCGGCCGCATGTCAAGCACCGCTGCAACGCATTCAATCTCCGCACAGGGCAGCGTCGGGTTCTCACCCGAGAGCTCAAAAAGGAGCTTCATCTTGTTAGCAATGGGGCGCCTGCCCACAAATACCTGCGTGAATTACCGGGTAAAAATTAAAATTTGCCTGAGGTCTGAAGTGTAAAAAAAGATTATTTCTTTCCTTTCTTCTTTCCCATGATCCCTGATAAAATTCCGCCGGTTTTACCACCATGACCTTCAAGTTCGGCCAGTTGTTGGTACAACTCTTTTTGCTCGCCGCTGATTCCCTTGGGGGTGACGATCTTCACCCGGACAAGGAGATCCCCGGGTTTTCCGCGACGCTTCACACCTTCACCGGCAATACGGAGCGCGGTATTATACTGGATACCGGCCGGGATCTTCAGGTCAATGTGGCGCTTGTCGATGGTCTCGATCTCAATGGATGTCCCGAGTACCGCAATGGAGGGGGTAATCTCGACTGTAGTCTCAAGGTTGTCACCCGTGCGCTCAAAGCGCTTGTGAGGGAAGACGTACATCTCGATGAAGAGATCTCCGTTCTGGGCACCGTAGTCCCCGGCCTCGCCATAGCCTTCCATGCGCAGGCGCATCCCGCTGTCCACACCGGCAGGGATATGGACTGATACTTTCCTTTTTACCCGTGTGTGCCCGGTGCCGTGGCAGCTGCGGCACTGCTTCTCCGGGATCTTGCCCCGACCGCCGCACATCGTGCAGGGTGTCATCCGGACAAACTGACCGAATACCGACTGTGCAGTCTGGCGCATCTGTCCGCTGCCGCCGCAACGTGGGCAGACATTGGTCTTTTTTGTCTCGCTGCCCGATCCTGCACATGCAGGACAGGCCTCGCTGTGCAGGACTTCGATCTCCTTATCTGCCCCTGCCACCGCCTCTTCTAGCGACAACTGCATGCGCATCAGAAGGTCGGCACCGGGTTGCGGGCCGGATCTGCGCTGGTTCCCGCCAAAGAAGTCAAAGATATCCCCGAAACCGGAGAAGTCGGACGAGAAGCCACCGCTTCCGTATCCGCCACCCCCGGTATAGGATCCTTTCGAAGCATTGGTGAATGTCTCGTGGCCCATGTTGTCGTACTGCGCCCTCTTCTGGGCATCGGAGAGCACGCTGTAAGCCTCGTTTATGGACTTGAATTTCTCTTCGGCTCCCGGATCCTTGCAGACATCCGGGTGGTATTTCCGGGCGAGGTTACGGTATGCTTTCTGGATCTCTTTTTCGTCGGCAGTCCTCGGCACTCCGAGGATGTCATAGTAGTCGCCCGAAACCATGAACGCTCACTCGTCTTTTACTTTATAATCCGCGTTGACGACATTGTCGTCCTGCTTCTTTCCCGGCTCCGCTGATGTTGGGTCGGCACCGGCCCCTGCTCCACCATCAGGTTGAGTACCCTGCTGTTTTGCAGCATTCTCAGCCTGTATCTTCTCGTAGATCTTTGTGGTTGCAGCGTAGACTGCTTCGGTGAGCGTCTCCATGGCCTTTTTGATGTCTTCCGGGTTGTCTGTGGACAATGCAGCCTTTACGGAGGCAACGCCTTCTTCGACCTTCTGTTTGTCCGCCGCATCGAGTTTGTCGCCGCTCTCCTTGAGCATCTTTTCTGCAGTAAAGACTGCCGTGTCTGCCTGGTTCCTTACCTCAATCTCTTCCCGCTTTTTCTTGTCGTCTGCCTCGAACTGCTTTGCGGCATCCATCATCTTCTTGATATCTTCATCCGAGAGTTTCTTGTCTCCTTTAATGGAGATTGCCTGCTCGTTGCCGGTCCCGAGATCCTTTGCCGACACATGGATGATCCCGTTCGAATCGATATCGAAGCCGACTTCGATCTGCGGGATGCCCCGGGGGGCCGGTGGGATGCCGGTCAGCTGGAACTTTCCAAGAGTAAAGTTATCCTTGGCAAGGGCGCGTTCACCCTGCACGACATGGATCTCGACGCTGGTCTGGCCATCGGCTGCGGTCGAGAAGATCTGACTTTTCCGGGTCGGGATCGTGGTGTTGCGCTCGATGAGTTTTGTTGCAATCCCGCCCAGTGTCTCGATCCCGAGCGTGAGCGGCGTCACATCAAGGAGCACGATATCCTTGGTCTCACCGGTCAACACGGCACCCTGGATGGCCGCTCCCAGCGCAACGCATTCGTCAGGGTTGAGTCCCTTGTCGGGTTCCTTGCCCAGAAGTTTTTTCACGGTCTCGACAACGAGCGGGATCCGGGTCGAACCGCCGACAAGGAGCACATGGTCGATGTCCTTTGCCGTCAGTTTTGCATCGCTTAATGCCTGGTTGACCGGCCCGGTCGTGGATTCCACGAGATTGCCGATCAGCTGTTCAAGTTTTGAACGGGTAAGATCGATATTCAGGAACTTGGGGCCCGCCGAATCGGTCGTGATATAAGGGAGGTTGATGTTTGTCGTCTGGCGCTGGGAGAGTTCGATCTTTGCATTCTCCGAGGCGTCGCGCAGGCGCTGCATGGCAAAGATATCGTTTTTGAGATCGATGCCTTCTTTCTTCTTGAACTCGTCAACCAGGTAATCCGTGATAAGCTTGTCGAAGTCGTCGCCACCGAGATGGTTGTTGCCCGCGGTGGATTTTACTTCAAAGACGCCATCCCCGAGCGTAAGAATGGAGACATCGAACGTGCCGCCTCCAAGATCGTAGACAAGGACTGTGACATCCGCTTCCTTGTCGATACCATAGGCGAGGGCGCTTGCCGTTGGCTCGTTGATGATACGCAGGACTTCAAGGCCGGCGATCTTCCCGGCAGCCTTTGTGGCCTGCCGCTGGGCGTCGTTAAAGTAGGCTGGGACGGTGATGACCGCTTTTGTGATCTTCTCCCCGAGGTATGCTTCTGCATCGACCTTTAACTTCTGGAGGATCATCGCGGAGATTTCCTGCGGGGTATACTCCTTGTCGTCGATTTTTATTTTTTCCGATGTCCCCATCTTACGCTTGATGGACTGGATCGTATGCCGGGGGTTCGTGACTGCCTGTCGTTTTGCGAGGCTGCCGACAAGGCGTTCCCCCTCTTTGGTAAATGCAACAACGGATGCAGTTGTTCGTGCTCCTTCGCTGTTGGGGATAACAATGGGTTTTCCCGCTTCCATGATTGACATGCAAGAGAAGGTAGTCCCAAGGTCTATACCTAAAATTTTCTCGTTTGCCATAAGAGTCAGTCCTCCTTTATTTTCAGGTTATTATGTTGGTTTTTATCGTTTGATGCGTTTCCTTTAGATACCGCAACTTTTGCATACCGGATCACTTTCTTGTGCATCCGGTAACCGGGAGATACGACATCGACCACCGTTCCCTCATTTTCATCAGAGGGAATATGCGCGACTG
>JBAZHU010000170.1:0-4061 GCA_041652215.1 Methanoregula sp.
ACAATTTCATGGACGAGCAGTACCAGGCCGGCACCGAAGGGCTGAAGTACGCGGCCAAGCGGGGCCTTGGCATCGTTGTGATGGAACCCCTCCGGGGAGGGCTTCTGGCAAAAGAAATCCCGGCGGCACAGGAGATTTTTGCAAACGCCGCCGTGCAGCGCACCCCGGCCGAATGGGGTCTTTTCTGGGTCTGGAACCACCCCGGGGTTACCGTCGTCCTCTCCGGCATGTCGTCCATGGAGCAGGTCGTGCAGGACGTCGGGTACGCTGACGGGGGCCGCCCCGGCTCGCTCTCAAAAGATGACCTTGCAGTTATCGGCGAGGTCAAAAAGGCCCTTGCCGCCCGGGTGAAGATCCCCTGCACCGGCTGCCGGTACTGCATGCCGTGCGAAAACGGCGTGGACATCCCCCAGTGCTTCGAGTTCTTCAACCAGGCGCACATGTACGACGCAAAAGAGCAGGCCGGCGGGATCTATTCCTGGGCGCTGAGCGGGATCTTCGGTGGGATCCCGGGCTTTGCCTCCTGCTGCACCGAATGTGGCGCCTGCGAGGAGAAGTGCCCACAGGGTCTCCCGATAAAAAAGCACCTCAAAGAAGTTGCAGAATATTTCGGGAAATAGCCCTTGCAGGGTCTTTTTCCCCTCCCTGCCCAACGTCTCATACTGCATTGTGACTGGCCATGACTGACAAAACGGGCAATGCCATCCCGACCCCTGCGGAGTATGCCTGCCGGCACCGCCTTGCCATCCTGTTTGTCATCCTTGTGAGCTGCTTCATGGCGGTGCTCGACAACAACATCGTCGCAATCGCGCTCCCGACCATTACGGCGGTATTCGGCGTCCCGCTTGGCCAGTCACAGTGGATCGCAACCGCGTACATGATGACGATCGTCGCCACCGTGCTCATCTTCGGGACACTCGCAGGGCGGTTCGGTATCTCAAGGCTCTTCATTACCGGCCTTGCGATCTTTGTCATCAGCTCGTTTGCCTGCGGGATTTCCGGCACGCTGCCCCTCCTCATTGCCGCCCGGATCGTCCAGGGGCTCGGGGCGGCGATGATGATGTCGATCTCCATGGCAATCATCATGCAGGTCTTCCCCGCTGACGAGCGGGGCCGGGCGATGGGGTATATCACGGCGACGGTCGCGCTCGGCCTGATCATCGGCCCGGCGCTCGGCGGGATCCTTGTCGATTCCTTTGGCTGGCCGTTTATCTTCTTTGTGAACGTCCCCATCGGCTGCGCCCTGCTCGTCCTCGCATTCCGGTACCTGCGGGTGGAGACCGTGCAGGCCGGCCCCGCCCGTATCGATTATCCCGGCGCCGTCCTCCTTATCCTTGTCATGACGGCAGTCGCGTTCCTCTTAAACGAGCTCGCAAACCCGCCTGTCGACCCGGTCCGGTTCGCAGTAAACGCTGGTTTTGGCATGGTCGCCCTTGCCCTCTTTGTGTACCGGGAGCGGACCGCAGAAATACCGCTCATCGATCTCACGCTCGTCACCACCAGGGGATTTGTCCTCCCGGCAGTCAGCCTTGTCCTGTACTTCACCGCGACCTTTGTCCTCATCATTCTCCTGCCCTTCTACTTCGAGGGGGTCATGGGCTACCGGCCCACGCAGGTCGGCCTGATTGCCTTTGTGATGCCGGTTGCCATGATGGCAGGCGCCCCGGTCTGCGGCTGGATCTATGACCGGTACTGCCCGAAAAACTACGCAGCGCTCGGCGTCTTTGGCATGGGGCTCTCATTTATCCTCTGCGGGTACGGCTATGCCACCATAAACATCTGGGTGGTAATTTTTGCCATGGTCCTTGCCGGCATCTGCCGGTCGATGTACCAGGGCCCCAACACTATTGAGATCATGCTTTCCATCCCGAGGGAAAAAGTCGGGGTCGCTTCAAGCGTCCTTGTCATCCTCCAGGACCTCGGGGTCATGTTCGGGATCTCCGCAGCGGCAATCTTCCTTGTTCTCCAGCTCGACGCGCTCGGGTACACGGGCGCCGTGCTCGCTGCCGGCCCGGCAGTCCTTCCCCCGCTCTTCGGGAACGCGATGTACGCTGGCGGGCTCATCTGCCTTGCCTCCGCCGCGTTCTCGTTTAAGAGAGCGGAACCGGGTCGGGGCCGGGGCTAAAAAAATACCGGGCCAAAACCATAAGACCTCCCTCTTCCCACATACCCATATGCCATCCCCCCTTGTCGGACGCAAGATCGGTGTCGGGACGATCCTCCCGCCGCAGCCTGAGAACGTGAAGGGAATACGGGTTGTCGGGATCTCGGGGTCGAGCCGGGAGCAGGCAGGGCTCTCGAAGTCTGAGCGCCTGCTCATTACCGCACTCGACCGGTGCAAAACCCTTGGGTGCGAGACGAAGTTTATCCGGTTAAAGGACTTAAAGATCCACGAGTGCGAGGGCAACTACTCGGAGAACCCCGCGTACTGCACCTACCCCTGCCAGTCCACGATGAAGTACGAGGACGACGAGATGGACCAGGTCTACACGGCAGTCCTCGACTGCGATGTGCTTTTCCTCGCCACCCCGATCCGGTGGAACAATCACTCGGCCCTCATCCAGAAATTCGTCGAACGGATGAACTGCATCGAGAACCAGTACTCGTGGTTCGGCAACCGGATGATCAAAAACAAGGTCGTGGCGCTCATTATTATCGGCCACGTTGACGGGATGCAGCACGTCGCCGGCAATCTCTTAAACTTCTTCTCCTGGCTCGGGTTCCACAGCCCCGAAGTCTCGATCACTGCCTGGGTCGGGGAGAACAACGAGGACACGACCCGGGACTGGGAGCAGATCGAGAAAAATCCCTACACGCAGGAAGACCTCGTCGACATGGTGAACAGCTCGCTCCGCCTTGCCTGCAGCCTGAAACGCGAAGTCTGATCCCGACTTCTGCCCCAGGCGTTCTTTTTTGCGTTTTTCACGCTCATGACGGTATCTGTCCCTATATGAAAGGATATATAGGGGCAGTTCCCTTGTAAGCCATAATGGCACCCGTCAAAACGGCCGGTGCCGGGAGTGCGGAAAATGCAGACGGTAGTAAAGAAGATGATTGCCGAGGCGATGGCTGCCCAGCACGCCGACGTAAACCAGATAAAAAAGAAGCGCGGACAGAAATTTGTCATTGACGATACGAAAGTGTATGTCGATGCAGTCAAAGGGATGAAACCGGCCGGCAGCCAGAGCAAGGCGGTCTTTAGCCTGCACAAAGACTCGGTAAACGCCCACTATACCATTCTCAAGAACCTCACCACCACGATCCGGCCTGAGGACGACCCCTTTGTCGAGCACTACCAGACGCCGGTCATCATGGAGATTCTCTACGATGAAGACCCCGCGTTTAAAAAGAGCGCGGACACGTTTGTCGCGGCCGTGGGGAAAGCCGAGGCCCTGATTGGAAAGGAATCGGCCCGGCGCTACGCAGGGTTCTACGGTCCAACGTGTGTCGTGGACTTTGCCCTCATTCCGGGCAGCAGCAGCAACATCGTCAACCAGATCCTCAAAACCACGAAGATCCCGGTTGCGCACAAACAGGCGATCCTCGCGGCGAAGTCGTGGGGCATGAACACCTCGTACGGGTTCGGCGACGTCTTTGCCCATGCCGTCGAAAACGGGGCGACCCTTGCCGATGCGGTCAAAAAAGAGATCGCGATGATCCAGTCTATCTACGAGACGCCGGTCAAGGCCCAGGCAAAGCTCATGGACAGCGTGGGCCAGTCCTCGTTTGACTGCCGGAAGTACATGAAGGATTACCGCACGAAGATGACCGGGGCGGTAAAAGCCGCCATTGACGATGACGTCCACTACGCAAACATCGTGACCGTGCCTGCCTACTGTGTCGGGGATATCGCCCACCACATCTCCCAGTCGACGTACAACATGTGCAAGGACGATGTGATCATGGCAGTCATTGAGGCAGTGACCGAAGTGATGGACACCACCCTCAAAGCCGCAGCCCCGAAGATCAAGACCGAGAACGAGGTGCTCTCGCTTGCAACCGGGGCATCCGCGAGTGCCGCTGAATACCTGCTCGAACTCGACGGCTTCAACGCGATTATG